>DATMFX010000309.1:0-11367 GCA_035555995.1 Hyphomicrobiales bacterium
TGTGGACATCATCAAGGTCTGGGTGGATGACCGCAACGGCCAGTACGAACGCCTGTCGCCACCTTTGTTCCGCGCCGTGATCGACGAGGCGCACGGGCTTGGCTTGCGCGTGACCGCGCACATCTTCGGGCTGGAGGACGCCAAGGAACTGCTGCGTGCCGGCATCGACGCCTTTGCCCATGGCGTGCGCGAGCAGGACATCGACGACGAGTTCGTGGCCCTGATCCGGGAGCGGCCCGCGGTGGTGCTGGTGCCCAACCTGCCGGCGCGCGGCGTGGCCACCGACCTGGAATGGCTGCGCGGCACCCTCGACGATGCGCAGTTGCAGCAATTGCAGAATGCGCCCCCTGGCCAGCCCGAGGTGCTCGACGCCTTCGGCATCCAGGCGCGCAACCTGAACCGCCTGAGCGAGGCCGGCGTGCGCATTGCGCTCGGCACCGACGGCAACACGCCCTGGGGACCGCACATCGAGATGGAAGACATGGTGGCCGCCGGCATGAGCCCCATGGCGGTGCTCACCGCCGCCACCGCCAACGGCGCCGCCTTCATGCGCCTGGACGACCGCGGCACCCTGGCGGGCGGCAAGGTTGCCGATTTCATCGTGCTCGAGGCCGATCCGCTCGAGGACATCACCAACACCCGCCGCATCCGCGAGGTCTACCTGGCGGGCACGCCGGTGTCGCGTTGAGACGACAAACCACCACGGGCACGGCCCATCCGGAGAACCACTGCATGACGACAACGATAAAAACAACAACCATGAGCAGGGGTAGCCTGGTCCTCTTTCTGAGCTGCCTGTTGTGGCAGGCCGGCGCGCAGGCCGCCGACGCGCCGCCCGTGACCATCAGCCCGGTCGCCGGCAAGGTGTACATGATCAGCGGCGGCACCGGCGCCAACGTCAGCGTGCTGGCGGGAGAGGGCGAAGCGCTGCTGGTGGATGCCAAGGGGCCGGCGGAAGCCGAGGCGATACGCACGCTGGTACGGCAGGTGGCGCACGGCGACGTGCGCTACCTGATCAATGGCCACGAACATCCCGACCATACCGACGGCAATGCCGGCTTCGGCGCCAGTGGCGCCCTGATCATCGCCCACCAAGGCGTGCGCGAGGTGCTGGAGGCGGGGCAACGCGGCGGTCTGCCGGCGCCGATTGAGGCGCTGCCGGTGCTAACCTTCGGCGACGGTGAAAGCCTGACGCTGCACTTCGCCGGCGAAACCGTGCGGCTCATCGCCGCGCCGCCGGCGCATTCGCCCTCGAACATCATCGTGTATTTCGAACAGTCCAACGTGCTGCACCTGGGCGATCTGTTCGGGCCGGAGCGCTATCCGGTGATGGCGGGCGGCACGCTCGACGGGCTCATCATCGGCGACGAGATGGCGCTGGCGCTGGCCGATGCGGATACCAAGGTGGTGGCGGGCATCGGCGCGCTGGCGGACGTGGCGCAGTTGCGCGCCTACGTGGACATGCTCAAGACCGTGCGCAGCCGCGTGGCGGACCTGATCGCGCAGGGCAAGAGCCTGGAGGAAGTGAACGCGGCCGGCGTGACGGCGGAATTCGATGCCACCTGGGGCGATGCCAGCCGCTTCGTGCCCGCCGTGTACCAGCAATTGGCGCAGCCCTGAACCAACACAGCCACAGGCTTCCGTTATGCAACGGGAGCCTGTGGCTGTGCTTTGATGTCGAGCCTTGGTGCTGAGGGGGCTAGCGCTGGACGGCGACGATCTGCAGTTCCACGCGGCGGTTCTGCGCGCGGCCGGCGTCGGTGCTGTTGGAGGCGATTGGCTGATCCGGACCCATGCCCTGGGTGATCAAGCGGTTCTGTTCAATGCCGCGCGACGCCAGGTAGTTGCTGACGCTGGTGGCGCGGCGGTTGGACAGGTTGTAGTTGTAATCGGCCGCGCCGGTGGAATCGGTGTGGCCGGTAACGCGCAGGTTGGTGTCCACGTACTTGTAGAGCACCTGCGCCACCGAATCCAGCGTGCTGAAGAATTCCGGACGCACGGTGAATTCATTGGTGTTGAAGGTAACGTTGCCGGGCATGATCAGGTTGATGTTGTCGCCCTGGCGCTGCACCTGCACGCCGCTGCCTGCCAGTTGATCCCGCAGTTCGGTTTCCTGTGCGTCCATGTAGGCGCCGATGCCGGCACCGATGGCGCCACAGCCCAGGCCGGCGTTGCGGGCGCGGGTGCCGCTTTCGGCGGCGCCGATCAAGCCGCACACCACGCCGCCGATGGCGCCGTAGCGCACCGCTCGGCTGGTCTGCGTCTGGCCGGTATAAGGGTTGACGGTGGTGCAGGCCGTGGTGAGAAGACCCAGCCCGAGACAGAACGCGGCGAGAGTGAGTCGGGTGTTTTGCATGATTGCTCCTTGTGTGGCGAATGAATCCATCGTGGGTTCGCTTGCGTGGCCAATGATGCCGCTACCCGCATGCCCACGGTGTGATGCGGTTCTAATGATAGGGAGGCTGCTTGAACGGAATCTGAACGGGCGCGTCAGGTTGTGAACCAGTCGGATGCTTTGCCGGTGTTCAGGGCCGATAGTTGGCAGCATGTGTCAGGACGTTGGGTCGAAGCCCTTTCGGGGCGGAGCCTAAGGAGGTCGCCATGCACCAAACTGCCTATTCCATCAACACGCTGTTCGTTCAGCTTGGCATGGACGGCAGCGATGCCACCATCGAGGAATTTGTCCGTGCCCACCACCCACTACCCGCCACGATGGCCTTGGCCGATGCACCCTGCTGGACACCCGCGCAGGCAAAACTGCTGAGCGAAGCGGTGTGCGACGATGCCGATTGGGCACCGGTGGTGGATCAATTGGATGCCTTGTTGCGCGAATCGCCGCAGCTCTGAACACGCCCTGTCGGCGCACGCTGAAACAGCGAATGAAGAAAAGAAGTCCGGGAAGAGCTAGTGAAGCGTCTGCCGGCGCGCAGTGGCACGCGCCGGCAGTGAATCGCCCGCGCCGGCCGCGACGTGCTGCCGCGGCCGGCGCCGGGAATCAGGGCGCCGCTGGGCGAACGACGACGGGGCTGCCGTCCTCGTAGGTGGGATTGTCGCGGATCAGCAGGCCATGGGCGCCTTCCAGGCGGGCGGGCGCGCCTTTCAGCTTGAGGCGGTCACCTGGCTTGAAGGTGCCGGCGGTATAGCCGCGGCGGCTCAGGTGCGCCACGGCGGAACCGCCGTAGCTGACGTCCCACTCCGCCGTTTCCCCGTTGCTGTCCGTGACTTCGATCAGCAGGCTGGGGTGCGGGTTGATGAAGCGCCACTGCTTGACGGTACCCACCAGCTCCACCTCGAGTGTTTCATCGTAGATGCCGTTGGTGCTGTGATGCGCAAAGGCGGCGGAGCTGCCCAGCGCGATGGCGAGGGCGGCCAGCATTGCGTTGCAGTATTTCATTGATGGATTCTCCTATGTGTTGATTGCTACGGCCCGGCTCAATCGGGCAGGCGCACGATCGGGGGATCGTTCGGATACTGGGGGGGCAGCAGCTGCAGCCCCTGGCGGGCGCCTTCCAGGTCGCAGCCCCAGGGCAGCGCCAGCGGTTCCGGATCGGGGCGGGAGCGCACCTTGTACACCCAGGGCTCCTTGAGGAAGAACGTGTCGATGGTGCTCACTTCCAGCACCAGGTTGTCGCCTTCGCGGGTATAGCGCTCGGTGACTTTCTTCTGCGTGGAGGACGCCAGGCGGAAGTCCGCGTTCAGCCCTTGCGGGTCGAAGGTGAAGTGGGTGGTTTCCACCACCAGCGCGCCGTCTTCGTAATGGCCCACGGAATGGCCGAACACGTAGTATTCGTTGGGCGCGGGCTTGGGATGGCCGTGGCCCTCCAGCCATACGGTGCGCACCACGTCGTCCTTGCCGTAGGTGAGGATGACGCGATCGTCGAGCTGTTCGATCTGGTGCGAATACGGGTCGGTCCACATGTGCGGGATGGACATCGGCGCGCAGTCGTACTTGGGCTGCGCGATTTCATCGATGGCATCGCGATAGGCCAAGGCGCGCCCGGTGAGCCGCGAATCGTCCTCTTCGAGCAGCATGCAGTTGAAGCCGGAGCCGTCGACGCACTGGCCCCACTGCCAGACACCGCTCAGATCCGGCACCGTGGCGTTGGCCGCCAGCGCGGACTGGGCACCGCCAAACAGGTAGGCCGCGCAGTGCAGCGCGATGATGTTGCGTAAAGTATGGTTGCGGTGAATCACATTCCCCCCTTTCTTGCCCCTCTGCTGACCTGTTCGCCACGGTTGGCATGAACGGCGGCGGCAGATCGTTATTGTTGGTTGACTTTGGGGCCGGACAAAGCGCCCTGCAAAGTCCGGGCATCATGCGTGTAACTTGATTACGGTTCAATCCCATAACGGTACTGTTAAACGGCACCGTTATAACGGTTTTAAACGGTGAATTTCCTGGAAAAGCGATGCCAAGGGGGACATCGAGGGGGGGGCCGGAGGTGTGGGCGGCAGCGGCGATCGTCATCGAACTGGATGGCTTTCGTTTCCAGGGTCGTCTGATTGCCGGGGGGCCGACAAGTTGTTCGGCTGATCGCGGTATACTTCGCGTCCGTCCGGCGGACGCGACGTGAATCAAGGGTCCATGCTGTCATTCAAGCCCCGCTCCATCCTGCAACTCACCATCACGGGTTTCCTGACCGTGGCGAGCCTGCTCATCCTGGCGCTGGTGGCCACCTCGCGCCAGCTCGACGTGCTGGGGGAGCAGAGCCAGCGCGTGATCAACCAGTCGGTGGCGGCGATTCGCGAAGGGCGCACCCTGATGGAGCAGGGCTTTGCCATGGAGCGCAACGTGCGCCAGTACCAGGTGCTCAAGGACGAACAGATACTGCGCGTGTACGAGGAACGCCGCAGCGCCTTCGCGGCGGCCGCGCTGCAATTGCAGCAGCAGGGCCTGGATGCCGAACTTGGCGAACAGGTGCGGCGCCTGCTGGAGCACGAGGCGCACATCTATGAAGTGGTGCAGGCGCCTGAACTGCGCGGCGAAGCCACCGCGCTGTTGCCCACCCTGACCCGCGTTACCCAAGCCATTGCCAGCGGCATCGACCGCTGGACCGAAGCGCAGTTGGCCGAGATCCGGCAGGAAACCCGCAACACCCGCCGTCTGCTCTCGCTGCAGGCGGTGGTGCTCACGGTGGCGGCGTTGGTGATGGCCGCCATCTTCACCGCGCTCATCACGCGGCCGCTGGCGCAGATCAACCGCGCCATCAACCGGCTTGGCGACGGCAAGTCCGCCGCGCCGGTGCGCATCAGCGGCCCCACCGACCTGGTGCGGCTTGGCGAACGCCTGGAATGGCTGCGCGAACGGCTGCGCACGCTGGAGCGGCAGCGCAGCGCGTTCCTGCGCCACGTGTCGCACGAACTGAAGACACCGCTTGCGGCGATCCAGGAAAGCGCCGCGCTGCTCAGCGAAGAGGTGGTGGGCGGTGTCAACGCGCGCCAGCAGGACATCCTGCGCATCCAGCACAACAATTGCCAGCGCCTGAGTACCCTGATCAACGAACTGTTGCGCCATCATGAGGACAGCTTCGCGGTGATCGACATGCCGCCGCAGCCGGTGCGCCTCGACCAACTGGTGGATGCGGTGCTGGCCAACCAGGAACTGGCGCTGCGCGCCCGCAAACTGCAGCTCGACCGCCACCTGAGTCCACTTGTCGCCGCGGGCAATCCGGAACAGTTGCGGGTGATCATCGACAATCTGTTGTCCAATGCCATCCGCCATTCGCCCGAGGGCGGCACCATCAGCGTCAGCGTGCAGCGCGACGGCGAGGCCCTATTGTGCGAAGTGGCCGACGAAGGCCCCGGCGTCGCGCCCGAGGACGCCGGGCAGGTGTTCGAAGCGTTTTACCGCGGCACGACACTCGCAGATTCCCCCTATCTCGGCAGCGGCCTGGGCCTGGCGATCGCCGAGGAATACGCCAAGGCCAACCAGGGCACGCTGAGCCTGCTGCCGCATGCGGGCAAGGGTGCGCGCTTTTGCCTGAGTCTGCCCCTATTTCTGGAGCTAAGTTAGAACATGCTGGATCTGGTCCGGTTTTTTTATGGCATGCCATCCCTGGCCGTCGCCCCTGCGGGGATTGTGCCGGGGAGACGCCAACTATTTCTTCGTGAGATTTTTGGGGTGTGCCTCTTTCGCTGGTGCCTGGCATTGCCGCTATGCCTGGTGCTGGCGGGCTGCGCCAGCAGCTACATCAGCCCGCTGGGTCCGCTTTTGCAGCAGCAATCCACGCCGTTGCGATACTACCAATGGTTGAGCGCCGCTCCGGCCACGGAACTGCGCAGCGAAGGCGAACGGCTGAAGGACGCCGATGCCGTGCAGGAAAGCGGCGAACTCGCGCTCAGGCGCGGCCTGTGGCTGCTGGTCAGCGGCACGGAGGACCCGGCGCTGGAAGCGAGCCTGGTGGCGCGGCTGGATGAATACGGCAATGCGGCGGCCGACGCCGAGAGCATCGCCCTGGCGGCGCTTGCCGGCCAGCAGCTGGCGCTGCGCCGGGATTTGCGCGCCATACAACGGAAGAATGCGAGCGCCACGGCAGAACTGCAGCAGTTGCGCGACCACAATGCGCAGCTGCAGAAACAGATAAACGAGCTCACCACGATCGAGCAACAGTTGATCGAGCGCGAGCTGCCGCCTTCCCAATCCAAGGGTTCGCCGTAAACATGCAAGCCGCCATGGAAACCTGCCGCCCGCGCGTGTTGCTGGTGGACGATGATGAAGACCTGTTGCAGCTGATCAGCCTGCGCCTGCAGGCCAACCGCTATGAAGTGGAGGCGGTCGATTCGGCGGAAAAAGCCCTGCAGCGGCTGGCCCAGCGCCGCCCGCACGTGGTGGTCACCGACATGAAGATGGAAGGCATGGACGGCATGGCGCTGTTCGATGCGATCCAGCAGCGCTACCTGCATCTGCCGGTGATCATCCTGACCGCAAACGGCACCATTGCCGATGCCGTGGAGGCGACGCGGCAGGGCGTGTCCGGCTATCTGGAAAAACCCTTCGAGGCCAAGACGCTGCTCGCCACGCTGGAAAACGCGCTGGAACACAGCGTGGGCGCGTTTCCCCTGCATCCGCAGGACGGTTCGCAGGAATGGCGCCGGCAGATCATCAGCACCAGCGCCGTGATGGAACTGATGCTGGAACAGGCGCGGGCCGCGGCGCAGGCAGACGCCAGCATCCTGATCCAGAGCGAAACCGGCACCGGCAAAGAAGTGTTGGCCAACGCGATCCACAAAGCCAGTCCACGGCGCGACAAGCCGTTCGTGGGCTTCAATTGCGCGGCCCTGCCCGAGGCGCTGCTGGAATCTGAACTGTTCGGTCATGTATCCGGCGCCTTCACCGGCGCCAACCGCGCGCATCGGGGCCTGTTCCAGGCGGCCGATGGCGGCACCATCTTTCTCGATGAAATCGGCGACATGCCGATCACTGCCCAGGCCAAGCTGCTGCGCGTGCTGGAGCAGCGCGAGGTGCGGCCGGTGGGCGCCACCACCCCGATTCCGGTGGACATCCGCATCGTGGCCGCCACGCATCAGGACCTGGCGGAGAAGGTGGAGCAGGGCAGTTTTCGCCAGGATCTGTACTACCGTCTCAATGTGGTGACACTGGAGCTGCCGCCGCTGCGCCAGCGCCGCGAAGACATCCTGCCGCTTGCCGAGCACTTCAGCCGCAGCTTCGCCAGCCGCAATGGCCGCCAGCCGATACGTTTTTCACCGGAAGCGGCGGAACTGCTGGTCAGCGCGCCCTGGCCGGGCAACGTGCGCCAGATCGGCAACGTGGTGGAGCAATGCAGCGTGCTCAGCCCCACGCCGCTGGTGTCGCGCGCCCTGGTGGAACGGGCGCTGCGCTATCGTTCCGAACGCCTGCTCAGCCTCAACCACGCGCGCGAACGCTTCGAGCACGATTACCTCGTGCGCATACTCAACCTTACCCAGGGCAACATTTCGCTTGCCGCCCGCCTGGCGGAGCGCAACCGCACCGAGTTCTACAAGCTACTGCGGCGCCATGGCCTGGATCCTTCCCGCTTCCGCCGCGACAACGACGCCGCGGCGGAATAGCGCGCGCCTGTTTTCCCACCCAAATCCTCGGTGTCGGGTTTGCCCGACAGCGAAACCCTTGAAAATCAAGCAGTTGAATAAAGTGCCCGGCAATTGTCGGGTTTGCCCGACAGCGCCGGTCCGTTTCCGGTCTGTCTCTTGGCATTAAGTGCTTGATATCCATGAATATTCAAAACTTGGCACCGTACTTGCTATATCCAGCCCAGGAAGCGTGATTGATACAACGCTTGGTAGCGCGATCGGTAGTCATCGCGGGGAGAGTGATAAGGGAGAGTCACGCTGTATCGACCTTTAATGTCTCGACCTGATGGAGGTAGTCATGATCAAGAAATTTTTGCGGCTCAGCCCCTTGCTGGTGGCCTTTGGTGCCGGCATCGCCCTGGCACAAGCGCCCGCTTTCAGCACCATCGACGTTGATGAGGATGGCGTGCTGAGCATTGCCGAATTCCAGACCGCGCTGCCCGTGGTGGCAGTGACCGACGCCAACGGCGACGGCATGCTGAACCAGAACGAAGTCGAGGCCTCGATTCCGTCGGTAACTTTTGCCGATCACGGTTTCCAGGGCGGCTCGGGACTGGTGGGCGAAGCCGAGTACGATCACATCATCGAAGTTTTGTTGGAGGGCGCCGATAGTTAAGGCGTTGGATGGACCGGCGGTTTGTCACCCCTCAGACAAGCCGCCGGGTCTCTCCAGCGTTCCCCGGGCGACCAAGGTCATGCCTCGGCGTCCTCCACCCCACGGCGACGAAAGCGGGGCTCGTCAATCGTCGCAGGAGGCGCCGGGGCGCTTTATGAAAGACGGCTGGAACAGCCGTCTCGCGCAAGTGGCAAGGCCACGCGCGCTCAAGATAATGCCGGCGAGCGGATGGCCGGTAGAAGGATGAAGAAGGAGTAATCGTTGGATGTGGGTGTTTCGCTTATCCCTGGTATCGCTGGCGCTTGCTGCGACGGGTGCTTTAGCCCAAACGGCGCTGGAATTCAGCAAGGTGGACCGCAATGGAGATGGGGTCCTGAGCCTTGCCGAGTTTCAGTCTGCACTGCCTACGCTCGTAGTGAGTGACACCAATGGGGATGGTATGTTGAGTCAGAGTGAAGTGGAGAGGGCCCTCCCCACACTGAACTTCAGCGCCAATGGATTCCAGGGTGGCGAAGCGTTCATCGGCAGGGGGGAATTTGCCCTGTTGTTGAACGCGCTGCATTTGAACGAGTAAAAGTTAAGGCATCGGCAGCGCTTGCGCCGCGGCGGTCGTGCCCCCTGCACGGCAAAGTCAGGGCCGGTATGAGTCCTCAACTCGCGGTTACCGGTCATTCCTTCTGACGTCCATTGGGCCTCTGGGCGTCGCCGCGACACAAGCCCTGCGCATTCGATGCCTGCTTGATCTCCCCTCTTGCGAGGGGAGGTTTTTTATATCGAGCCGCGCCCCCCCAATCAAACAATCAAAGCCTGATCGATACCTGTGGGTGTGGGGTATCTAGAACCGCATTTTCACCCCCACGACATAGCTGCGGCCGATGGCGAGCGTCTGGTGCAGGGCGGAAACGCCGCCGGGGATGCCGCGGCCCACGGTGGAGGGAAAGCGTGCCGGATCCTTGCCGAACAGGTTGGTGATGTTGGCGAAGAGTTCCATTTCGCTGCCGCCGCTCAACTGGTAGTCATAGCCCAGGCGCATGTTGACCCAGGACACGCTGGCCATCGTGTTGTCGTCCACGTCCACGCCTTCCACCCAGTTCACGTTGTACTTGGTGCCCTCGATGTAGCGGTGTTGCAGGAACAGCGTCCACGGACCCACGCCGTAGTTGAGCGTGGCGGTGGTGGTGACTTCCGGCAACAGGCCCACGCCGGCCATGTCCGTGGTGCGGCCGCCCGACGGGGTGCTGGAGTTTTCCGCGAGGTAGCTGGTCAAGAGGCGCAGTGTCAGCGATTCGGTCTGCTCAGCGAACAGGTTGGGTTCGGCGCGGTAGGACATTTCCATGTCCACGCCGCGCGCCACCGCGGCATCGATGTTGGTGAAGAAATCCTCGATGCGGGTGATCTGGTTGGTGGAGGGGTCGCGGTCGATCTGGCCGCACAGTTCCTGGTTGCCGGCGAAACAATCGTCCACCACGCGCTGGAAGCCGATCGAGCCGATGGCGCCGCTGAGGTCGATGTCGTAGTAGTCGGCCGAAACGTCGAAGCCCGGCAGCCAGCCCGGCTGGTAGACGAAACCCACGACGTAGGTGTCGGCTTCCTCCGGCTTGAGGTTGGGGTTGCCGCCCGAGGCGGTGGTGATGCCCACCGTCTGGCCGCCCATGAAGGGATCGATGATGTTGGCGCCGCCGCCAGCCTTGTCGAAACGTTCGGCAAAGGTGGCTTCGCGCACGTCGCGCGAATAGGTGGTGCGCAGGCGCAGGGCTTCGGTCACCTGGAAGTCCAGGCCCGCCTTCCAGGCCAGCACGCCGCCAGAGAGCGAGTAGTCGGAATGGCGCGCGGCCAGGCTCAGGTCCAGGTTCTGGGTGCCGTTGTTGTACAGCGGCACGAGGGTTTCCGCGAACACTTCCCACACCTTGAAGGACCCGCCGAACGTGGTCAGGTTGGAGAATGCGTGCAGGTTGGGGCTGCCGCCGGTGTAGCCGCCGGGGATGCCCTGGATGCCGAGTTCGGGGCGGTTCAGCGGTGGGCCGAGCGCGTCCACTTCACGCGGATAGGCGGTCTGGTCCAGGTCTTCCTTGCGCCAGGTGCCGCCGACCGAAAAACCCACCGGACCGGCGGGGCCTTCGAACAGGTCGCCGCTGAGCACCGCTTCGGCGAAATCCTGGATCACGTAGGATTCGGCCCATTTGTCGCTCACCACGTAGTCCTGCGCTTCCTTGGACACGTTGCCCCAGCCAAAGATGTTGAGTGGCACGCAGTCCGCGATGGTGTTGTCGAGCCCCACGGGGGACGCGATATGCACGGGACCCTGCGGCGAGGGCACCAGCACGTCCTGCACCGAGGCGGCCAGTTGTTCGGGGCTGGGATCGTACAGCTTGACGCGGCAGGTGATCTCGCCGCTCTGCGGATCGCGCACCGCGTCCTGCGCCAGGAACCAGCGGTCGATGCGCAGCAGGTTGTCCAGGATCATGTGCTTGTGGCTTTTGCCGCGCTGGTAGTAGGCGTTGAGGTTCCAGCCGTTGGCGAGGTCGTGGTCCATGCCCACCAGGAACATGTGCTGGCTCACTTCGGTGCCGTCGGTGAGATCGTCCTGAAAGTTGTTGCGGCCGGGCAGCATGCCGCCTTTTTCCATGTGGAACTCGGTGAGCCCCTCGGCGAGCATGGCCTGGCGCACCTCTTCAGGCAGA
>DATMFX010000310.1:0-5020 GCA_035555995.1 Hyphomicrobiales bacterium
TTTTTTCGCGGCAAAACCAGTGGGCATATGTTGCATATGGTTCAGCAGTCCGCTGGCAGTGCATATGGACCTTGGACCCAGGCCGCGGATCTTGGCGTGGCTTATATTGGCACGCCTGCCGCAATCTTGAACGAAAAAGGCGGTGTCGCCGTCGTGGCACTCGAGGATAGCGGCGCAGCGTTATGGCTGGTCGAGGCAGGCCAGGTGACCAAGCTTGCCGAACATGTGGCCTCGATGCCTGCAATCGGGATGATCAACAGTACGCTTTATGTCGCGGCACGAACGCTGGATGCCGAACAGGGCTATTGGGTGACGGCCCGGAACCAGGGTGCCTGGGCGTCACTCACCGAAGTCAGACCGCCGCCGGCAAATGGCGGCGGCACTTTTGTCCATGCCGAACACAATGAACAGGTCGGTACCGAACCGGTCAGGGTCTCTTTGACCGAGTAGGCCGTCACACTCAAACCCGTCACGGGCACCTTCAGGGTTTTCAGCGCTTTCTCGCACATGCCACCCGATGCATGAGCAATCTTTCAAAAGTCTGTTCCGATGCTACGGATGCGTGAGGATACAAGTGGAGCGACTGCAGCAGCCATGTTGTCCCCCTGTAGCACTTCAAGAAGTTTGCCGCTCACTCCCACCACGGGGGGCTTACTTCCAGGGCGTCAAGTCTGATCAATAAGACAAGAATTTGGACAGACCCGGCACATAGAACACGCTCCCGAGCAGCAGGAAGTCGAGAATTCGGCTTACCACCACGGCATAGCCCAGATTCATTCGCGCCGCAATGCCCTCAACGTTCAACAGACCGTCGGATAGTGCGAGCGCATACCTGATGCGGTGTCGGTACCACTGCAGTTCCAGGTAGTAGATCGGTATCGTCATGAACAAGAACACGACCAACATCAGGAAAAAATGCGCAATGTACAGGTTTTGAACGCCGCCCAAGGGCGATTTATGCCAGATCCAAAAGTTAAGGATATACGCCGCGATCAGAAATTTGGCCAGGTAATACACCCGCACGAAAATTTCGAAACGCAAGCCAAACGTCTCGACGGCATCATTCGGCAAAGGGCGCTCGAGCATCTTGATGTTGTTTGCGATGCGTATCGTGGCCGCGAACACCGACATGAAGCACGCTAGGGAAACCAGGGTGACGAGCAGCAGTACGAAATTCAACAGGAAGTAATAAACGCCGAGTGCGCCAAGTCGGGTGCCTCCCTGAGGTGTTTCTTCCAGGAACCAGTAGACGTAGCCGATTCGCTCTACATCGCTGACATCCCGGATATACATACTTGTCAATGTCAGCGCAACGCCCAATATCACAACGCACAAGAGCGGGATCTGGAATAGAATCTCGCGTCGGCCGAGTGCAGGGCACGTCGTTTCGGTCTCGACGCTGCAAAGATTGTGGCCACCGGCGTAGGCAGTAATGATCAGCAACACGCCAAGTCCGATATACGCGGGGCAGATAAACGTATACAGGACGATATTATTAATATCGTCCAGAAAATAGCGCACGTGGGCTTCGTCGCCTCGGAACGTTCCGTTGACCGCCGTCCAGATCGCGGGAATAACAAGGCAGAACAGCAAGGTGATCAGGTACGCGGCAACGAAGATTTCGCGCCGCTTTTTCTGCGAAAGTGCGTAAAGTTCCGCTTGCGGCAATCCGGGAGCAAGGTCAACGAAGATAAATCCGAATCCCCGGACGATAGGCCGCACGACGGGGAACATGGCGACCTTCTCGACGATTTCCGTAAGGATGACCGTGGGCGGCTTGAGCCTGGGATCGGAAGGCATAGCGACATACCGTTATTTTTCTCTGTACATTACAGCAATCTTGGAAACGGAAAACTCGGCCAAATAGCCCGGCGCTGGAACGACTCGGGAAAGCGTCGCGCAAGACACTATCGCTCGCTTCGGTATGGTCCGCGAGATCGTCCAGATGCTAATCCAGTCGGAAATAAAAGCAGATCATGATTGTCGATAGTTTGAACTATGCCGGTTTTCACAACGGTTTGCGGCAGCCAGACCAAGTCCTGACGATACGGCTGGGGCACTGTCCCGCGTCGATCAATTGGGCGGTGTTCGATGCATGGCTCTCCCGGAAGCTGGCTGTCCCCCTGCTCGCGGACGATGAAGCGGCCGCGTTCGGTAATCAGGCTGCACGGTTGATGTGGCGCATACTGCAAATTGCGGCGGGGCTGCAGTGTGCGGCGCGCATACCGGTATTCGAGCCTGGCCGAATTCTGTCTTGCCGCGCCGACACGGAGAAGCCGGGCGCATGGCTGTGCACGGTGGCCGTGCCGCGAGTGGATTTCATTCCGACACAGTCCACGTATCTGGCGTACAACGCGGCAACCTCCCTTATTCTAGAGATGGCGGCTGCGGGCAAGTTGCCCGACAGGCCCGAAGCGCTGTACCTGCAATTGCAAGAGCGTGTGCTGAACCCTTTGCAGGCCCTATTGCCGACGGGAAAATCATCCATTCACATGCTGCGAACCGCCAGGGAATGCGGCGTGCCATGGCGCCATCTTGGCCACTGCGTTTTTCAGCTGGGCTGGGGCAGGCACGCCTTGCGAATCAGGCACAGCAAGGTAGAAACGGACTCCTTGATCGGTGCCGAAGCGGCTCAGCACAAGTTCATGGCGGCGCAGTGGATGCGCCAGGCCGGTTTGCCGGCGCCGGATCACGAGCTGGTTTTCGACGAGGAAGCGGCGGTGCAGGCAGCGCAGCGTCTTGGTGGCTCGCTGGTTGTAAAGCCCGCTGATCGTGACCGGGGGGAGGGCGTAACGGTTGGCGTTGAAACTTTGGCTGCGGTGCGCGAGGCTTTTCGATATGCGGCGAGTTTCTCCAGCCACGTGCTGATTGAATGCGCTGTCCCCGGCGTTTGCCACCGGCTGTTGGTCGTGCGCGGCCAGGTGTTGTATGCGGTAAAGCGGATGCCTATTTCTGTTGAGGGCGATGGAAGGATGACAGTGGCCCAATGCATTCAAGCCGCCAACGAGCGGCGAATGGGCGTACCGCTTTGGGATCGGCAGCCGGCGTATCCGCAGGATCAACTGGCCAGAGAGGCGCTGGGCAGCGTCGGGCTGTCGATGGAAAGCGTGCTGGGCGCAGGCCAAAAGGCGCCGTTGCGCCAGATCGAGTCCACCGAATGGGGTGGGCTGGATGAGGATTATTCCGCCACAGTTCATGTCGACAATGCAGCCATTGCGATTCAGGCGGCGGCCCTATTTGGGCTGGATATCGCCGGGGTCGATATTATTTCGCCGGACATTACGCGCCCGTGGCACGAGAACCACGGTGTGATCAACGAGGTCAATGCTGCGCCGTTGCTTGGCGCCAGCCAAAGCTCTCTGGATACCTTGCAGCCGTTGATGTCTCGCCTGATCCAGGGGGACGGCCGTATCCCTGTGGGCTTGGTGGAGGGCGTGCAACAGGACGCAGCAATCAGGGCGCGCACCTTGCAACAACAATGGATCACACAGGGGCACGCCTGCTACCTGACGAGCGGCGCCGAAACCGTGGGGCCCGACGGCTGCCTGATGCCTTTGGCGGTGCAGGGACTCTTTGAGCGCAGCCTGGCGCTGCTTATGAACAAGCGCGTGGGTGCGTTGATTCTGGTGGCGCAACCGGATGAATTGCGACACACGGGGCTTCCGGTGGATCGCTTCGATTTCATCGAGCAGGTTGCGGATTAGCTGGCATCATTAGACGCTACCTAAAGTGTAACTAAATGAATATAAACATATATATTCATTTAGAATACGCGAACTCAAAAATGCCGTCGCGGACGACGTTGCATTGCGCTCCGTCTAAGGAAGACATTAATGAATCGCGCGTATCGGGTGGTGTGGAACAACTCCAAAGGCTTATGGCAGGTTGCCAGCGAGATGGCAACGGGCCGGGGTAAAACGCGGCGTCGTTGCAGTGCCTTGCCGCGCAATTCGGGGCCATGCTGTTTCGCCCTGACTGTGTTGGCGGCCAGCCTGGGTTTGATGGGCCTGGCCTCGTCGGCTGAATTGCCGACGGGTGGAAGTGTAGTGGCGGGGTCGGGCAGCATCAGTCAGTCGGGCACGACGCTTACCGTTACTCAAGCCTCGCCCCAGATGGCGGCGCACTGGCAATCGTTCAATATTGGCCAGGGGCATACGGTCAACTTCGTGCAACCTTCCGCCACCGCTGCGGCGCTTAACCGCGTTATGGGCGCCGACGCGTCGGTCATCCAGGGGGCGCTAAAGGCCAACGGTCAGATTTTTCTGGTCAATCCGAACGGCATCCTTTTCACCCCCACCGCCCAAGTCAATGTGGGCGGTATTGTGGCCTCTACCCTGAACATCAGTACGGCCGACTTCATGGCCGGCAACTATAAGTTCCAAGGGGCCAGCTCCAACGCCATCGTTAACCAGGGCAATATCACGGCGGTGGGCAATGGCGGCCAGGGCGGCACCATTGCAATGATCGCCGCCAAAATCATCAACGAGGGCAACCTTGCGGCCCATGCAGGCAACGTGTTGCTGGGCACCGGCAGCAAGGTTACGCTTGATCTGGGTGGTCCAGTCAAAATCCAGGTAGAAGAGGGAGCGTTAAATGCCCTAATTGAACAGGGCGGCGTCATCAAGGCCGACGGCGGGCTGGTGTATTTAACCGCCAAGGCGGCAGGCGACTTGGCCGGCACCGTCATCAACCACACAGGCGTGACCGAAGCGCAGACCCTGGCCACCGGCTCGAAGGGCCAAATTGTTCTGCTGGGCGGCCTGGACGCCGATCGCATTGCGGTGGGCGGTACATTGGATGCCGGCGCGCCCCACGGCGGCGACGGCGGTTTCATCGAGACCAGCGCCGCCAAAGTGGCGATTGCCGACCATGTAAGAATAAGCACGGCCGCGCCGCAAGGTGCAACCGGCCAATGGCTGATCGACCCGGTGGACTTTACCATTGCCGCCAGCGGCGGCGATATTACCGGGGCGAGCCTAAGCGGCTTGCTGAACAGTAATCACGTAACGATTCAGACCCA
>DATMFX010000311.1:0-9616 GCA_035555995.1 Hyphomicrobiales bacterium
CTCCTGGTGCCGATGCAAGGCATCGCACGCGATGCCAAGGGCGACGCCAGCGTCATGGTGGTGAACGCCCAAGGCCGGGCCGAACAGCGGCCGGTCGTGGTCAGCCAGGCGATCGGCGACAAGTGGCTGGTGGAAAGCGGCCTGGCCGCCGGCGACAAGGTGATCGTCGCGGGTCTGCAGAAGATACAGCCGGGCACCGAGGTACAGGTCAGCCCGATGTCCGCCGCCCCTGCCGGCCCGCACGCCTCCGCTGCAACCGGTCCGGGCGCGGCAGCCCCGGCCTCGCCGCAATAATCGGAGAATTCCATGGCACGTTTCTTCATCGATCGCCCCATCTTCGCCTGGGTCATCGCCATCATCATCATGCTTGCCGGCGTCCTGGCCATCACCGGCCTGCCGGTGTCGATGTATCCCACCGTGGCGCCACCCGCGGTGGAGATCAGCGCGACCTATCCCGGCGCATCGGCCAAGGTGGTCGAGGACTCGGTCACCCAGATCATCGAGCAGAACATGAAGGGAGTGGACGGCCTGATGTATTTCTCGTCCAACTCCTCCTCCAACGGCATGGCCACGATTACGCTTACCTTCGAGAGCGGCACGGACCCGGACATCGCCCAGGTACAGGTGCAGAACAAGCTGCAGCTGGCAATGCCGCTGCTGCCGCAGGAAGTGCAGCGCCAAGGCATCAACGTGGCCAAGTCCACGTCGAGCTTCCTGTCGGTGATCGGCTTCGTGTCCGAGGACGGCAGCATGGACCGCAACGACATCGCCGACTACGTGGGCGCATCCATCGTCGACCCGCTCAGCCGTGTGGCCGGCGTGGGGAACATCCAGGTTTTCGGCGCCAAGTACGCCATGCGCATCTGGTTGGATCCGAACAAGCTGCACACCTACCAGCTATCGATAGCGGAGGTGACCGCGGCAATCCAGGCACAGAACGCACAGGTGGCCATCGGCCAGCTCGGCGGCACTCCGGCGATCGATGGCCAGCAGCTCAACGCCACCATCAACGCACAGGACCGCCTGCAGACACCCGAGCAGTTCCGGGACATCGTCCTGCGCGCCGAATCCGACGGCTCGCTGCTGCGCCTGGGCGATATCGCGCGGGTGGAGATGGGCGCGGAAACCTATGACTTCGTCAGCGAATACAACGGCCAGGATGCCACCGGCGTGGCGATCTCGCTCGCCACCGGCGCCAATGCGCTGGATACCCGCGCCGGTGTGCAGCAGGCACTGGACGAACTCGCGCCGTATTTCCCCGCGGGGCTGAAGGCCGTGGTGCCCTTCGATACCACACCGTTTGTGGATGTATCGATCAAGAACGTCATCCATACGCTGATCGAGGCGGTTGTGCTGGTGTTCCTGGTGATGTATCTGTTCCTGCAGAACTTCCGCGCCACCCTGATCCCGACCATCGCGGTGCCGGTGGTGCTGCTGGGCACGTTCGCCGTGCTCGCCGCGCTGGGCTTCTCGATCAACATGCTGACCATGTTCGCAATGGTGCTGGCGATCGGCCTGCTGGTCGACGACGCCATCGTGGTGGTCGAGAACGTCGAACGCATCATGAGCGAGGAAGGGCTGCCGCCGCTGGAGGCCACGCGCAAGTCGATGGATCAGATCACCGGCGCGCTGGTCGGCATCGGCCTGGTGCTGTCGGCGGTATTCGTGCCGATGGCGTTCATGTCCGGCTCGACCGGCGTGATCTACCAACAGTTCTCGGCAACCATCGTCTCGGCGATGCTGCTGTCCGTGCTCGTGGCGATCGTGCTGACCCCCGCGCTGTGCGCCACCCTGCTCAAGCCGCTGCCCAAGGGCGAACACCAGGTGGCCCACAAAGGGCTGGCGGGGCGCTTCTTCAATTGGTTCAACCGGACTTTCGACAACAGCAGCGTTGCCTACCAGCGGGGCGTCAAGGGCATCGTCACCCGCCCCTGGCGGTTCATCGCGATATTCGCGGCACTGACCGCGGTGATGGGCCTGCTGTTCATGCGCCTGCCCAGCGCGTTCCTGCCCAACGAAGACCAGGGCGTGCTGATGGCGCTGGTATCGACGCCCGTGGGCGCCACCCAGGAACGTACGCTCGAAGCGCTCGACAAGCTGGAAACCCACTTCCTCGAAAACGAAACGGACGCGGTCGAATCGGTGATGTCGATACAAGGCTTCAGCTTTGCCGGCATGGGCCAGAACGCAGGCATGGCGTTCATCAAGCTCAAGGACTGGAGCGAACGGTCCACCCCGGCACTCAGCGCAGGCGCGGTGGCCGATCGCGGCATGGCCGCGATGAGCGAGGTGCAGGACGCGATGATCTTCGTATTTCCGCCGCCGGCGATACCGGAGCTTGGCATCAGCGCCGGCTACACCTTCTTTCTCAAGGACAACGCCGGACTCGGCCATGAGGCGCTGCTGAACGCACGCAACCAGCTGCTGGGCATGGCGGCAGGCAGCCCGCTGCTGGCCAACGTGCGCCCCAATGGCCAGGAAGACACGCCACAATTGCGCATCAATATCGACGAGGCAAAGGCCGGCGCGCTGGGGCTTTCGGTGGGGACGATCAACGCCACGCTGTCCGCGGCCTGGGGCAGCCAGTACATCGACGATTTCATCGACCGTGGACGGATCAAGCGCGTGTACATCCAGGCCGAACCCCGGTTCCGCATGAGCCCCGAGGATTTCAAGCTCTGGTCGGTCAAGAACAGCCAGGGGCAGATGGTGCCGTTCAGCGCCTTCGGCGATACGTATTGGGATTACGGCTCGCCACGCCTGGAACGCTACAACGGCGTGTCGGCAATGGAGATCCAGGGCGAACCCGCGCCGGGAGTGGCCTCGGGCGACGCCATGCTCGAAATCGAGCGTCTGGCTGAACAGCTGCCGCCCGGCTTCGGCATCGAGTGGACGGCGGTGTCGTTCCAGGAGCGCGAAGCCGGCGCGCAGACGCCGCTGTTGTACGGCCTGTCGCTGCTGATCGTGTTCCTGTGCCTGGCCGCGCTGTACGAGAGCTGGACGGTGCCCACCGCGGTACTGCTGGTCGCTCCCCTGGGCATTCTCGGCGCGGTGCTGGCCAACACCCTGCGCGGCATGGAGCGCGATGTCTACTTTCAGGTGGCGATGCTCACCACCGTGGGCCTGACCAGCAAGAACGGCATCCTGATCGTCGAGTTCGCCAAGACCAACCTGGAACAGGGCATGGACCTGATCGCGGCCACCATGCAGGCCGTCCGCGACCGTCTGCGCCCGATCATCATGACCTCACTGGCCTTCGGCCTTGGCGTGCTGCCCCTGGCAATCGCCAGCGGCGCCGGGGCCGGGGCGCAACGCGCGATCGGCACGGGCGTAGTGGGCGGCATGCTCGTGGGCACCGGCCTGGGCCTGTTCTTCATCCCGTTGTTCTTCGTGGTGATCCAGAAAATCTTCAACCGCGAGAACCTGCGCGGAACCGCTGGGGAAGCTGGAAAACAGGCTTACAGCAATATGGAAGGTATACAGTTCCGGGAAACCGAAGCGGTTACGGATGCCCAACATAAAGCCCGAGAGTAAGCACCAGCCCCAGGAACGCCACGATCAAATTGACGGCCATCGCGCCCTTCGTGGCGTACCCCTTCGGGAAGGCGTCAGGATCGATCGTTCCAAGCACTGTGTGGTACTGCCGCGTTGAATACAGCGCGGCGAAAATGCCGAGCGCCATGAAGGCCAGGCCGAGCCAGAACACGCGTGCCGCGCCGGCGGCGCTTGCGGCCTCGGGGGCAAGGCTGACCAGAAAGAATCGGGAGCGTTCCAGCACGAAGCCGAAGGCGATGAAACCGAGGCTGGTTCTGCCCCAGGCGAGCAGGGTACGTTCTGCTGCGAAGAGAACGCGGGGGTCTTTGATCTCGGACATGGGCGCTCCTGCACTGGGAAAATACTGAATGAATCCCCCAGCTGCGTGTGGCGTTCGCACGCTCGCCTGCCTTCTGCAGCGCTCAACGCACTTCTATGCCGTGCTCGCGCAGATAGGTCTTGGCCTGGGGGATGGTGTATTCGCCGAAATGGAAAATGCTGGCGGCAAGCACGGCGTCGGCCTTGCCGATCTTGATACCGTCCACCAGATGTTGCAGGTTGCCGACGCCGCCGGAGGCGATCACCGGCACGGACACCGCTTCGCTGATGGCGCGGTTCAGTTCCAGGTCGAAGCCGCTCTTGGTGCCGTCGCGGTCCATGCTGGTGAGCAGCAACTCGCCCGCTCCATAGTTCACCATGCGCTGCGCCCATTCGATGGCGTCGAGGCCGGTGGCCTTGCGGCCGCCGTGGGTGAAGATTTCCCAGCGCTGGGTTTCGCCCGGCTGGGAAACGCACTTGGCGTCGATGGCCACCACGATGCATTGCGAACCGAAGTGCTCGGCGGCTTCACGCACGAAATCGGGATTGATCACCGCGCTGGTGTTGATGCCCACCTTGTCGGCGCCGGCGTTGAGCATGTTGCGGATGTCCTGCAATTTGCGGATGCCGCCGCCCACAGTCAGCGGGATGAACACTTCGCTGGCAATGGCCTCCACGGTCTGGATGGTGGTGCTGCGGTCGTCGCTGCTGGCGGTAATGTCGAGAAAGGTGATTTCGTCGGCGCCCTGGTCGCAGTAGCGCTTGGCGATTTCGACGGGGTCGCCGGCATCGCGGATGTCGACGAACTTGACGCCCTTGACCACGCGGCCGTTGTCGCAGTCCAGGCAGGGAATGATGCGCTTGGCGAGGCTCATGCTTGTCCGTTCCAGCTCAGAAAGTTCTGCAGTAGCTGCAGCCCGTTGCGTTGGCTTTTTTCCGGGTGAAACTGCACGGCGAAAAGATTGGGGGCGGCCAGCGCGGCGCAGAAGCGCTGCGGATATTCGCTGGTGCCGGCCACCGTGACGCTTGCGGCGGGATCCACGTAGTAGCTGTGTACGAAGTAAAAACGTTCGTCGTCGGCAATGCCTTGCCACAGCGGATGCGCCAGGGTTTGTCTGACCGGGCTCCAGCCCATGTGCGGCACCTTGAGCACGTTGCCCTCCGCATCGCGCGCGTCAAAGGCAAAACGGCGTACGTTGCCTTCGCAAAGTCCGATGCAATCCACGCCGCCGTTTTCCTCGCTGCGCTGCATCAGCGCCTGCATGCCCACGCAAATCGCAAGCACCGGCTTTTGCTGCAACTGCTCGCGCAGAAGCGCATCGATGCCAAGACGGCGGATTTCCGCCATGCAATCGCGTATCGCGCCCACGCCGGGAAATATCAGGCGATCGGCGCTGCGCAGCACGGCGGGATCGCCGCTCACATCCACGCGCAGCGTTTGCCCGGCGCGCGCGCCCACGTGTTCCAGCGCCTTGGCAACCGAGTGCAGATTGCCCATGCCGTAGTCGATGACCGCCAGGTGCGTCATGGCATCAACCGTTCAGCGTGCCCTTGGTGGAAGGCACGGTGCCGCTCATGCGCGGATCCAGTTCCACCGCCATGCGCAGCGCACGGCCAAAGGCCTTGAACACGGTTTCGATCTGGTGATGCGCGTTCACGCCGCGCAGGTTGTCGATGTGCAGCGTCACCTTGGCGTGGTTCACGAAGCCCTGGAAGAATTCGTAGAAGAGGTCCACGTCGAAATCGCCCACGCGCGAACGCTTGAACGGAATATGGAACTCCAGCCCCGGACGGCCGGAAAAGTCGATCACCACGCGTGAAAGCGCTTCGTCCAGCGGCACGTAGGCGTGGCCGTAGCGACGGATGCCGGTCTTGTCCAAGGCCTTGTCCACGGCCTGGCCGAGCGTGATGCCGAGGTCTTCCACCGTGTGGTGGGCGTCGATGTGCAGATCGCCATCGGCGTGGATGTCGAGATCGACCAGCCCGTGGCGCGCCACCTGCTCCAGCATGTGATCCAGGAACGGCAGGCCCGAGTGCATGCGGAATACGCCCGTGCCGTCGAGATTGACGCCGACCTTGATGCGGGTTTCGTTGGTGTTGCGCTCTACGCTGGCCTGCCGCTGCGACATGGAGATTCCCCGGGAATTTACGAGGCGGCGATTATAGCCGCAAGCGGCGGGCAAAGATATTTATCCACCCCCTTTGCGGGCGCGCCCCGGGCCGCTATGCTCTGTGACCCCATGCCGTCCCTCCCGATCATGAACGACGATTCGATCAGTACCCCTTTGCTCGACTGGTTCGACCAGTACGGACGCAAGCACCTGCCCTGGCAGCAGAACCGCAATGCCTATCGCGTGTGGGTGTCCGAAATCATGCTGCAGCAAACACAGGTGGCTACGGTAATTCCCTATTACGAACGCTTCATGGCGCGCTTTCCCACCGTGAACTCACTGGCGGAAGCCGACGAAGACACCGTGCTGCATCACTGGACCGGGCTCGGCTACTACGCCCGCGCGCGCAATCTGCACAAGACCGCCAAGCTGGTACAGCACGAACACGGCGGCGAATTTCCACAAACCCTCGACGCGCTCAGCGCCCTGCCCGGCATCGGCCGTTCCACCGCCGGGGCCATCATGGCGCTCGGCATGGGCAGGTTCGCCGTAATCCTGGACGGCAACGTGAAGCGCGTACTCACGCGCCTGCGCTGCATCGAAGGCTGGCCGGACCAACCAAAAGTGCAGCGCCAGCTGTGGGAACTGGCCGAAAGCCTCACGCCAGAGCGACGCTGCGCCGATTACACGCAGGCCATCATGGATCTTGGCGCCACGCTCTGTTCGCGCAGCAAACCCGCCTGCGGGCTGTGTCCGCTCGATGCGCAGTGCCAGGCGCACGCCACCCACCGCACCACTGAGTTCCCCCAGCGCAAACCCACCAGGACGCTGCCGGTGAAAAGTACCTACCTGCTGTTGTTCCACGATCATCAGCGGCAGCGCGTACTGTTGGAAAAACGCCCGCCGCAGGGCATCTGGGGCGGGCTATGGAGTTTTCCCGAAAGCGGGGACATCAGCGCCTTCGACAGCCAGTTCCATGGGCAACTGCTGGTCGATCCGCGCGCCGCGCAAAAATGGCAACCGCTGCGCCACACCTTCAGCCATTTTCACCTGGACATCACACCTGTGCTGATTCCGCTGGATACCAATGCCGTGGCGGTGCTGGAAGGTGAGCGTTTCCACTGGTACGCGCTGCGCCAGCCAAGCGAACTTGGGCTCGCCGCGCCGGTGAAAAAGCTGCTGGGGCTGCTGGAGCAGCTCTGAAGCATGGATACGTCCGGCACCATGGATCTCGCATCGTCTGCGCCCGATGCCAGTCTTCGCGCCTGAACCCCACGCCGTCTCCTGCTATCATTCGCCATTCCACCTGAATGACGACGAGCAAGCCAATGCCTCTCAAAGTGTTTTGCCGCAAGTACCAGAAGGAAATGGACGGCATGCTGGTGCCGCCCTTCCCCGGCCCCAAGGGCACGGACATCATGAACAACGTGTCGCAGCAGGCCTGGCAGGAATGGCAGGCGCACCAGGTGCGGCTGATCAATGAACAACAGCTGAGCATGATCAACCCCGAGCATCGTAAGTATCTGCAGCAGGAAATGGACAAATTCCTCAACAACGAGGATTTCGCCAAGGCCACGGGGTACGTGCCCGAGAACGACAAGCCCTAGCAATGCCTGCCAAAGGGGCGGAACACGATAGCGTCCGCCCCATCCGGTCGTAACTCTCCAACTTCGTAACTCTGCGGTCT
Source organism: Hyphomicrobiales bacterium (assembly GCA_035555995.1). GTDB lineage: Bacteria > Pseudomonadota > Gammaproteobacteria > Pseudomonadales > Pseudohongiellaceae > CAILUG01. The sequence goes on from DATMFX010000311.1 coordinate 7,651, forward strand.
TGCGCCTTACCACACTGCCGTGGGCCAACTTGGCCTGCGCCCAATAATTCACGCCCGCCTCCACGGCAGTGGTGGCACCGCCAGACTCTTGCCCGGCGCCCGAAAGCGCTGCAAACTGCGGTTCACGCGCACGCCACCATAACAACAAGAAGCGGCCGCCCATGATCATCCGCCTTCCCCCCCTGCTTGCCCTGCTTGCCGCCTTGCTGGCCATTCCCGCCGACGCGCAGGAACTGGCGCTGTCCTACACGTCCGAGCAGGCCGACGCCGGCCGCGCTGCCTACCTGAGCCAATGCGTCACCTGCCATGGCGCCAATCTCAACGATGGGCCGCTGGGAGCGCCGCTCAAAGGGCCTGCCTTCATGCAGAAATACGGCGACAAGCGCGTGTCGGAGCTGTTCGAACTGATGCGCACCACCATGCCCACGGCCAACCCCGGCTCGCTCGACACCGCCACCTATGCGGCGCTGACGGCGCTGCTGTTGCGCGAAAACGACGTCGTGCCCGGCGAACTGCCGCTGCCGTCCGATCCGCGCCAGCTGGCACGCATGACCATTCCCGCCGGCGGCTTCAGCTTCATGGCCTTTTCGCCCTACACCGCGCGCGAAGAGCGCCCGTTGCCGAATCCACTGGAGCATTTCCAAGCGGTGAGTGAGACCGAGCTTGCCGCACCGGCGCCTGGCGACTGGCTCACCTGGCGGCGCGGCTGGGACGCGCACGGTTTCAGTCCGCTGGACCAGATCACCCCCGCCAACGTCGGCGACCTGCGCGTGGCCTGGAGCTGGACCCTGCCCGCCGGTTCCACCGAAAGCGTGCCGCTGGTGCGCGACGGCACGCTGTTCGTGCTTGGCTACGGCGACATCGTGCAGGCACTGGACGCCAAGACCGGCGATTTGCTGTGGCAATACAGCCACGTGCTCGAACCCGGCGCCGCGCCCTTCCACAAACGCGGCCTGGCCCTGGCCGGCGACCTGCTCTACTTCGGCACTTCCGACGTCCACGTGGTGGCGCTCGACGCGCGCAGCGGCGCCTTGGTATGGGACACCAAGGTGGGCGACGTGACCTTGCGCGAAGGTTTGAACGGCGGCCCCCTGGTGGCGCGCGGCAAAGTGCTGGTGGGCACCACCGGCACCGGCGTTGGCGCCAAGCCCGGCGGCCCGCAACTGGTGGGGCTGGATGCTGCCAGCGGCGAGGAACTCTGGCGTCTGGGCACCATCGCCAAACCGGGCGAACCCGGAGGCGACAGCTGGAATGGCGTGCCCTTCGACGAGCGCAGCGGCGCCTCCATCTGGACGCCGGGCAGCTACGATCCGCAAACCGGCCTCGCCTATTTCGGCACCGGCAATACCTACGACACCGGCCCGTTGCTCAAGCCCAATGAAACCCCGGGCGTGACCAACGCGGCGCTCTATACCAACTCCACGCTGGCCGTGAATCCCGACACCGGCGAACTGGTGTGGTACTTCCAGCATTTCCCCAACGACCAGTGGGATTTGGACTGGGCCTTCGAACGCCAGTTATTGGACCTGACCATCAACGGCGAACGCCGCCGCGTGGTGATCACTTCCGGCAAGATCGGCATCTACGACGTGCTCGACGCCCACACCGGCGCTTTCCTGTTTTCACACGACCTGGGCCTGCAGAACATCGTCAGCGCCATCGATCCCATCACTGGCGACAAGACCGTTAACACCGCCCTGTATCCGGGCGATGGCGCCGTAAAACTGGTATGCCCGCACGGCGCCGGCGCCAAGAACTACCTGCCCGCCTCCTGGAACCAGCAAAGCGGCATCCTGGTGATGCCACTGAACGAAGCCTGCATGGACGTCTACCCCGTGCCGGGCGGCGGCAACGTGGCGGCGCTGTCCTCAGGCGTGAACTGGGGCATTCGTCCGCGCCCCGACGGCGACGGCAACTACGGCCGCCTGCAGGCGCTGAACCTCGCCACCGGCGAGCCCCTGTGGAC
>DATMFX010000312.1:0-8219 GCA_035555995.1 Hyphomicrobiales bacterium
CACGATCACGGTGCGCTGCGCACCGTTCTGCCAATCCGGCCGCACGGGAAATGGCCGTGCCGTCTCGTTGCCGGCGATCGCCACGGCGCCGCCGCCATTCGTTTCCAGACGCGGCGCGGCATCCAGCAAGGCATCGAGCACCGTGGCATGGATTTCCACCCCCGGATACACGGACTGCACCGGCGTGGGCCGCAAGTCATAGAGCCCGGTGGAGGTGGTGCCGACCAGAACCACGCTGCCTTCCAGCAGCGCGCGCTGCTCGGAACTCAGGTTGCCATGCAGAATGTCGGTGGCGGAAATATAGGGAAAGCTGCCGGCCCGTCCCTTGTAGGGAATCAGCACGCGGCCGGCGGCATCGGTGGAAATCAGCACGCGGCCCATGCGCACGCCGGTGAGCGCATTGAACTGCGCCAGCAGGTCGGTTTCCACCACCGGGGTGAAACGCTCCTCGAAGAAATACAGCCGCGCCATCTCCAGCGCCAGGGAGGGATAAAGCCGCTGGGCGTATGCCATGAATAGCGGATAACGGCGCACCACGCCGTCGCTGTCGGCTTCGGTATCGAAGAAACCGGCGCCGCGCGCGGCCTCCTGCAGCACCGCGATGTTGCCGATGTAGCCTTGCTGCTCTCCCACCGCCGTGGTCCAGCGTTCAGCCTCCTCCAGGTCGAAGATGGAGGGCGGCAACACGCCGCTTTGCACCGGGGCGCCGCGCTGGAAGGAAAAGCCGAGCACCACGTCGGTACGCTGCATGCGCTGGGCGAAATAGCGATCGGCATCGAGCAGTTCGCTCAACTGCTGTAGCTCCGGCACCAGCGGCGCCATCTCCGTTTGCAGCGCGGCATCCTGCGCCAGCTGGCGCTCCAGCTCGCGCGCCACGTTGCGTTCGGCTTCGGGAAAGAACACGTCGAAACCCACGATCGACACGCCCAGATCGGCCAGCCGCGCCACCAGGTCGCCAAGCTTGAAGCGCGACCAGGGCCACTGCCCCTCGGCTTCGAGGCTTTTCTGGTCATAGTCCACGATCACGATCGTGTGGTGGTTGGTAAATGCCGGGTTGTTGGCGAAGTCGAAGCGCAGGTCGTACACCACCTGGTCGAGCCGCTCGATCAATTGTTCCATGAAGCGCGGCGGCGCCACGGACAGCATCAGCACCAGGTAGGTACACAGCAGCCCCAGATACATCGGCAGTCGCCGGCCCTGCAGCAGAAAATGCCGGGCGCGTTGCAATCGTTGCTTGAAGAAATGGGCTGGATTCATGGGAGCCGCGCAAGTTTGCCCGGATTATAGGCAGGCACCGCCGGTTCAGGCCATGCCTCGAATGCGGTACCATCGCGATCCCGCCCATTCAGTCAGAAGCGCCGCATGGAAATCTACAAGGAATTCACCTTCGAAGCCGCCCATCGCCTGCCGCACGTGCCCGCCGGGCACAAATGCGCCAGGCTGCACGGCCATTCGTTCCGGGTGCGGGTGCACGTCAGCGGCGAGCTCGATCCGCAACTGGGCTGGGTGATGGATTTCGCCGACCTCAAGGCGGCGGTCAAACCCGTGATCGCGCGGCTGGACCACTACTATCTCAATGAGATTCCAGGCCTGGAAAATCCCACCAGCGAAGTCATCGCACGCTGGTTGTGGCGGGAACTGCGCGGCGCCCTGCCCGGCCTGAGCCAGGTGGCGGTGATGGAAACCTGTACCAGCGGCTGCAGCTACACCGGCGACTGAACTCGTTGCACCCACGGGAATTTGTGCAGCGGCTCCCTAATTTGGTGGCTGCACTGGCGGTTCGGCGGGCAACTGCCAGTTGATCGGGGATTTGCCGTGTTCCTTCAACCAGGCATTGGCGCGGGAAAAATGTCCGTTGCCGAGAAAACCGCGATGCGCGGACAGCGGCGAAGGATGCGGGCTTTCCAGCACCAGGTGGCGCTTGCGGCTGATGTACTGGCCTTTTTTCTGCGCGTGGCTGCCCCACAGCATGAACACCAGCCCTTCACGCTGTTCGTTCAGCACGCTCACGATCCTGTCGGTGAAACGCTCCCAGCCCTTGCCCTGATGCGAGGCCGGGCGGCTGCGCTCCACCGTGAGCACCGCATTGAGCAGCAACACACCCTGGTCCGCCCAGGACTGCAGGTAGCCATGCTTGGGCGGCACGAAACCGACGTCGCGTTCCAGTTCCTTGTAGATGTTGAGCAGTGACGGCGGCGGCTGTACGCCCGGCAATACGGAAAAGCACAGGCCGTGCGCCTGCCCCGGATTGTGGTAGGGGTCCTGCCCCAGGATCACCACCTCCACCTTGTCGAGCGGCGTGGAATTGAGCGCGTTGAAGATCAGGCTGCCCGGCGGATAGATACGCTTTCCGGCCTGTTTTTCCCGCTGCAGGAACGCTTTCAGTTCCTGCATGTAGGGGGCGGAGAATTCCTCCTGCAGTACCGCACGCCAGGAGTCTTCCAACTGTACCGCGCGTTCCCCCTCGGCTGCCATCTGTTCAATCCTCCTGCAGCGGCCGCATGTGCGGAAACAGCAGCACGTCGCGAATGGACGGCGAATCGGTATACAGCATCACCAGACGGTCGATGCCGATGCCCTCGCCGGCGGTGGGCGGCATGCCGTATTCCAGCGCGGTAATGTAGTCGGCATCGTAGTGCATGGCTTCGTCGTCACCGGCGTCCTTGGCCGCCACCTGCGCATGGAAGCGCTCGGCCTGGTCCTCGGCATCGTTCAGCTCGGAGAAACCGTTGGCGATCTCACGGCCGCCGATGAACAGCTCGAAACGATCGGTGATGTCCGGGTTGTGATCGTTGCGGCGCGCCAGCGGCGAAACCTCGGTGGGATATTCCGTAACGAAGGTGGGCTGCTGCAGCAGATGTTCCACCTCGAGTTCGAACAGCTCCATCTGCAGGCGCCCTTTGCCCCAATCCGGTTTCATCGCAATACCGCGCTCGCGTGCCAGGGTATGTAACTGCGCCATATCCTGCAACTGATCGAGGCTGATTCCCGGTACGTACTGCGCAATGGCCTCGCACACCGTCAGGCGCGCGAAGGGACGGCCGAAATCGAGCGGCTGGCCCTGGTATTGCAGCACCGTGGTGCCAAGCACTTCTTCAGCGATATTGCGTAACAGCGCTTCGGTCATGTCCATCAGTTCGCGGTAATCGGCGTAGGCCTGATAGAACTCCAGCATGGTGAATTCGGGATTGTGGCGCGTGGAAAGCCCTTCGTTGCGAAAGTTGCGGTTGATCTCGTAGACCTTTTCGAAACCGCCCACCACCAACCGTTTGAGGAACAGCTCCGGCGCGATGCGCAGGTACATGTCGATGTCCAGCGCGTTGTGATGGGTGACGAACGGCCGTGCCACGGCGCCGCCGGGAATCACCTGCATCATCGGCGTTTCCACTTCCATGAAGCCGCTGCGGCCCATGAAGGAACGGATACAGTCGATGATGCGCGAACGCAGCTCGAAGGTGCGGCGCGTTTCCGCGTTGGCGATGAGATCGACGTAGCGCTGGCGGTAGCGCACTTCCGTGTCGCTCAGGCCGTGGTATTTGTCGGGCAGCGGCCGCAGCGCCTTGGTCAAGAGGCGCAGTTCCTTCACCCACACCGTGAGTTCGCCCTTGCCGGTGCGGAACACCTGGCCGTTGACGCCCACGATATCGCCGAGATCCAGGCTCTTGTTGAGCGCGTTCTGCGCCTCACTGTATTCCTTGTGATTGAGATACAGCTGAATCTGCCCGCTCGAATCCTGCAGCACCATGAAAGGACCGCGCATGCGCACCAGGCGCCCGGCCACGCGCACCATGATCGGCGCGCCGGCTTCCAGTTCTTCCTTGCTGCTGGCGGCATGGCGTTCGTGCAATTCTGCGGCCACGTCGCTGCGGCGGAAATCGTTGGGGAAGGCCAGGCCTTCCTGGCGCAGCGCCTGCAGTTTTTCGCGGCGCTGGGCTATGAGCTTGTTGTCGTCGTGGGCGCTGGGCCCGGTGCTTGCATCGTCGGTCATGCCTGTTCCTGCGCTGTCGTTGACGGCCTTCAAAGGCCTTTCTTGAGACTGGCTTCCATGAAGCGGTCGAGATCGCCGTCGAGCACGGCGTCGGTGTTGCTGGTTTCCACGTCGGTGCGCAGATCCTTGATGCGCGACTGGTCGAGCACGTAGGAACGGATCTGGCTGCCCCAGCCGATGTCGGCCTTCGAATCCTCGATTTTCTGCAGCGCCTCGCGCTTCTTCATTTCCTCGAATTCGTAGAGCTTGGCCTTCAGTTGCTTGAGCGCCATGTCGCGGTTCTTGTGCTGCGAACGCTCGCTCTGGCACTGCACCACGATGCCGGTGGGTTCGTGCGTCATCCTGATCGCCGAATCGGTTTTGTTCACGTGCTGGCCGCCGGCGCCGCTGGCGCGGTAGGTATCGACCCGCACCTTGCCCATGTCGATTTCGACGACGATGTCATCGTCGACTTCGGGCGACACGAACACGGAGGTGAACGAGGTGTGGCGGCGGTTGCCGGAATCGAACGGCGATTTGCGCACCAGGCGGTGCACGCCGGTTTCGGTGCGCAGCCAGCCGTAGGCGTATTCGCCCTGAAAATGCACGGTGGCGCTCTTGATGCCGGCCACCTCTCCCGCGGAAACCTCCATCAGTTCGGTCTTGAAGCCGCGATGGTCGCCCCAGCGCAGGTACATGCGCAGGAGCATCTCGGCCCAGTCCTGCGCCTCGGTGCCGCCGGAGCCGGCCTGGATGTCGAGGTAGGCGTTGTTGGCATCCATGGCGCCAGAGAACATGCGCAGGAATTCCAGGCGTTCCAGCTCATCCTCGGCCTTGCCGAGGTCCTTGAGCGCTTCGCTGAAGAGATCGGCGTCGTTGTCTTCGCCGGCGAGATTGATCAGTTCCTCGTTGTCGGTGAACTGCCGTTCCAGGGACACGATGGTGTGAACCACACGCTCCAGCTCGGCGCGTTCGCGCCCCAGCGCCTGGGCGTATTCGGGTTTGTCCCAGATTTTGGAGTCACCCAGTTCCAGCTCGACTTCGGTCAGACGTTCCTGTTTGACCTCGAAGTCAAAGATACCCCCTCAGCACCTGCAGGCGCTTGCGGCAGTCGCGGATACGTTGCAGCGGGGCATTGATTTCTAGCATGGGCGGACTCCGGGGAAAGAGGCGCATTTTACCCAAAGCACCGCTTGCTGCCTATCGCATCGCGCATTCCATTGCTGACCTTGCGCGGTTCAGGCGTTTATAATGCGCGCTTTGCAACGCATTTCGTGATCGTGACCATTCCCGCCCCTCTGCTCGACATCGACCATCTGCGCACCCCACAGCTCGACCTGCCGGCCTGGCGTATCCTGCCCGGCCAGTGCTGGGCGGTACTTGGCCGCAACGGCTCCGGCAAGCAGCACCTGAGCGCGCTGCTGCAGGGCAAGGGCGAGATCACCCGGGGCACGCTGCGCCACGGCTTCGCGCGCATCACGGTGCTGTCGTTCGAACGCCAGCAGGCCTTCTACGAACAGCAGCTGCGCGACGACGACAGCGACTTCAGCGAAGCACCCGACGCCGGCAAGACCGTGCGCGAACTGCTTGGACTCGATAATGGCATGTTGCCCGAGGCACTGCGCTTTCTCGGCCTCGAACCCTTGCTCGAGCGCGGCTACCGGCTGCTCAGCAGCGGCGAAGCGCGCAAGGCATTGCTGGCCCAGGCCATCCTGGACAAGCCCGACCTCCTGATACTGGACGAACCCTTCGACAGCCTGGACCGCAACATGCGCGCCCAGCTGGCGACGTTCCTGGAACGTCTATCCCAGCACACCTGTCTGCTGTTTCTGCTGAACACCCAGGAAGATCTCTTTCCCTGGCACACGCACGTCGCGGTGCTGGAAAAAGGCCAGCTCGTCGCGCAAGGCACCCGCGACATCCTGCAGCAGCCTGAATTGCGCGCGCTGCTTGCCTTCGACGCCGCTTCACTGCCATCCTGGCCCGCGCCGCTGCGCCAGGAAATACCACCCGATCCCCTGCTGCAACTGGTCAAGGGCAAGGTGAGCTATGGCGACAGCGTGATTTTCCAGAACGTCGATCTGACACTGAACAAAGGCGACCACACCCTGATCACCGGCCGCAACGGCGCCGGCAAATCCACACTGCTCGGGCTGATCACCGGCGATCATCCGCAGTGCTATGGCAACGAACTCTATCTGTTCGGCGTGCGCCGCGGCAGAGGTGAAACCATCTGGGAACTCAAGCGGCATTTCGGCATGGTCACGCCCGCGCTGCACCGCGATCACCGCGTGCCGGGCGCGGCGGTGGACATCGTGGCTTCCGGTTTCTTCGACAGCATCGGCCTTTACCAAAGCCCCTCTTCCGACCAGGTGCAGCACGCCCGCCACTGGCTGGCGCTGGTGGGTCTCAAGGACAAGGCCACCGTTCCCTTCAAGCAGCTTTCCTACGGCGAACAACGCCTGGTACTGATCGCCCGCGCCCTGGTGAAACAGCCGCCGCTGTTGATCCTCGACGAACCCACGCAAGGGCTCGACGACGTCAACCGCCATCGCGTGCTGTACTTTCTGGAACACCTGGCCACGCAGAAAACCAGCACCATCATCATGGCCAGCCACCGGCAGGACGAGTTCCTGCCGCTGTTCACCCAGCACCTCGACATGGGTCACTGACAGGCCCGTCCCCTTTGCGTCAACACCGAGGAAATACCGTGGAAAATCGGGTCACGGTGTCTCAACTTGATCTGCATCAAGTATCTTAGGGGCGCACCATTGCAACCACGCAGTGCACAAAAGAGGAGTCGTTATCGTGTCGTTTCAGCAAGCCCTGTGCCGTGTATTGCTCGGCGGGACACTACTGGCACTCGCATCCGCTACCTTCGCCCAACTGAGCCCGGACGAGGCCGAACAGGCCCGCGCCACCCGCATGGCGGTATTCCGGCTGCTTTCCCACAACATGGAACCTATCGCCGGCATGGCGCGCGGCCGCGTGCCGTTCGATGCCGAACTGGCCGAACGCAATGCCCGCAACGTGGCGGCGCTGTCACAACTGATTCCGGATCTCTTCGTGGCCGACACCCGCGATGCGGGCATCTACACGCGCGCCAAGGATTTCATCTGGGACAACTGGGACAGCTTCGTTGCGCATTCCGAGGAATTGACGCGCAACGCCAACCTCATGGCCGAGGCCGCCGCCAGCGGCGACCAGAGCGCGTTGTCGCAAGCCATGCGCAGAACCGGCCCGGCCTGCGGCGCCTGCCACGATCTGTTCCGGTTCCAGGAATCCGACCCCGCGCTGCCGGTGCCAAAGCCGCTCTGAGTCAGCCGGCCGTCCTTCAGGGCACCGGCGTCAGCAGCGGCCCGCCGCTGTCCTTCAACAGAAACACCAGAAAGCGCGCCGGCTCGCTTGAGCTGGCATTGCGCCCGATGGTGTGGACATCGTCCGGCCCTTCGTAAAAAGTCTGCCCCGCCGTCAGCGTTACCGCCTCGCCGCCGCGCACGCCCATTTCTATCGTCCCTTCCAGCACGTAAATGAAACCGTGCGCATCATGCCGATGCACCGGGTCCTCCCATCCCGGTGGGTAATCCACGGTGATGGCTGTCACTTCCTTGCCCGGATAGTCGGCAAGCGCCTGGGTCAACAGCACCGCCACCTGCGCCTGCGGCAAGGGTTGCTGGGCACTGGCACCGCCGGCCGCCGCCAGCAGCGCCAGAAGGCAAATCTTCATTGTGGACATCGTTTTTCCTCGTGTAGGCGATCAGGCTTCATGGCCAATCGCGCGCGGTGCTTCAAGCCAGGCCTGATTTATCGATACCAAACGCCTTGTCGTGGCTGCCCGGCACCGCACGAAAGCCTACGTTGAGGCGATTCCAGGCATTGATCGACAACACCAGGAAGCTCAGATCGGACAGTTCCTTCTCGGATAGCTGGGTGCGCACCTGCTCATAGAGCGCATCGGAGACGCCTTCCTCCGGCAGCCGGGTCAGACTTTCGGTCCATGCCAGCGCGGCGCGTTCGCGCGGGCTGAACAAGGGCGATTCGCGCCAGATGGCAAGGTGATGCAGTCTGAGCGGCCGCTCGCCATGGAGCGTGGCTTCCTTCACGTGCATGTCCACGCAGAACGCGCAGCCGTTGATCTGCGAAGCCCTGATGTCCACGAGATCGCGCAGCGAGGTCTCGATCGCGCTTTTCCTGAGCGCCATGCTGAGCTCGATGAATTTCCCGAAGAGTTCGGGGGACTGCTTTTGATAGT
>DATMFX010000313.1:0-10828 GCA_035555995.1 Hyphomicrobiales bacterium
CCGACTTTTTTCCCGCTGCCCGTGCTCCAGATCGGTCCTTACACCCTGGCGACCAATGTCGTGCTGGCCCCCATGGCCGGCATCAGCGACAAACCCTTTCGCCTGCTCTGCCGCCGCTTCGGTGCAAGCCTCACCGCCACCGAAATGCTCAGCGCCAATCTGCAATTGCAGAACCCGGCGCAGGCGCTGCTGCGCGGCGCCCATCGCGACGAACCCGCCCCGCGCGTGGTGCAGATTGCCGGCGCCGATCCCGTCAACATGGCCGCCGCGGCACGCCTGAACGTGGAACACGGGGCGCAGATCATCGACATCAACATGGGCTGCCCGGCCAAGAAGATCCTCAAGCAGGCCGCCGGTTCCGCGCTCCTGCGCGACGAAGCCCTGGTGGCGCGCATACTGCGCGCCGTCACCGCGGCGGTGGACGTGCCGGTAACGCTCAAGATCCGCACCGGCTGGAACACCGAGCAGCGCAACGGTCCCGCCATCGCCCGCATCGCCGAGGATGCCGGCATTGCCGCACTTGCCGTGCACGGCCGCACCCGCGCCTGCATGTTCGAGGGCGAGGCCGAATACGACACCATCGCCGCCATCAAGCAAAGCGTATCCATGCCGGTATTCGCCAACGGCGACATCACCAGCGCCGCCAAGGCCGCCGCGGTGCTTGCCCACACGGGGGCCGACGGCGTCATGCTTGGCCGCGGCGTGCGCGGCCGTCCCTGGCTGTTCCAGGAAGTGACGCACTATCTGCGCCACGGCAGCCTGCCGGCGCCGTTGCCGCTGGCGCGCATCGCCACGCTGGTGCTGGAACACCTGGCGGCGCTCCACCAGTTCTACGGCGTGCATCCGGGCCTCGGTTTTGCCCGCAAGCACCTGACCTGGTATCTGGAACCCTATCCCGGCGCGCAGGAATTCCGGCGCCACTTCAACGCGCTCGTCGATACCACGGCGCAACTGGACGCGGCGGCGGCTTTCTTCGAATCGCTGCTGGCCAGCGAGGCCGCGGCATGAAGGCCCCGGTCGGCGTCAAGGCGCCGGCGGTGGCGCAGGCCCGTCCGCTGCCGGGGCAGACCCTGCGCGGCAGCGTAGGCACCGCGCTCAATGCCTACCTCAAGGACGTCGACGAAAGCTATATCCGCGATCTCTACGCCACCGTCATGGCCGAGGTCGAACCGCCGCTGCTTGCCGCCGTGATGCACAAGGCCCGCAGCAACCAGAGCCGCGCCGCGCTGATGCTCGGCATCACCCGCGCCACGCTGCGCAAGAAGCTCCGCCACTACAACATGCTGGATTGATCATTCATGAGCCTGACCACTTCGCCCGCCAATCCCCACCCCACGCCCGTGCGCCGCGCGCTGCTGAGCGTGTCCGACAAAAGCGGCATCGCCGATTTTGCCCGCTGCTTGCGCGCGCTCGGCGTGGAGCTGCTGTCCACCGGCGGCACCTACAAGCTGCTGCATGACGCCGGCATCGAGGTGACCGAAATCGGCGCCTGGACCGGCTTCCCCGAAATCATGGACGGCCGCGTGAAAACGCTGCATCCCAAGGTGCATGGCGGCATCCTGGGCCGCCGCGGCCTCGACGACGCCGTGATGGCGCAGCACGACATACCGCCGATCGACATGGTGGTGGTGAACCTCTATCCCTTCGAGGCCACCGTGGCCAGGCCCGGCTGCACCCAGATGGAAGCCATCGAGAACATCGACATCGGCGGCCCCACCATGCTGCGCGCCGCCGCCAAGAACCACGCCTGGGTCACCGTGGTGGTGGATCCCACCCGCTATCCCGAAATCATCCGCGAACTGGAAGAGAACGCCGGCGCCATCAGTGCCGCTACCCGCTTCGAGCTGGCACTGGCCACCTTCGAGCACACCGCCTGCTACGACGGCGCCATCGCCAACTACATGGGCCGGCACGACGGCAACGGCAGCGACACCGGCTTCCCGCGTACCTGGAACTCGCAATTCCGCCTCAAGCAACCGCTGCGCTACGGCGAGAACCCGCACCAGCAGGCCGCCTTCTACGTGGAACGCGACCTGACCGAAGCCAACGTGTCGAGCGCCATCCAGCTCCAGGGCAAGGAACTGTCGTTCAACAACATCGCCGACACCGACGCCGCGCTGGAATGCGTCAAATCCTTCGACGAGCCCGCCTGCGTGATCGTCAAGCACGCCAACCCCTGCGGCGTCGCCGTCGCCGAAACGCTGCTGCTTGCCTACGACCGCGCCTACCAGTGCGACCCCGTGTCCGCCTTCGGCGGCATCCTCGCCTTCAACCGTGAACTCGACGCCGCCACCGCGCAGGCCATCGTCACCCGCCAGTTCGCCGAAGTGATCGTGGCGCCCTCGGTATCGCAGCAGGCGCTGGCGATCCTCGCCACCAAGGAAAACCTGCGTGTCCTCAACTGCGGGCCGCTGCACGCGCTCGGCGCATCCACCTGGGATTACAAGAAAGTGGCCGGCGGCCTGCTGGTGCAGAACCTCGACCTCGGCCGCATCGACGCAGGCGACCTGCGCGTGGTGAGCAAGCGCGAGCCCACGCCGGCGGAGCTACAGGACCTGCTGTTTGCGTGGAAGGTGGTGAAGTTCGTCAAGTCCAACGCCATCGTCTACTGCCGCGAAGGCCAGACCATCGGCATCGGCGCGGGACAGATGAGCCGCGTGTACAGCGCGCGCATCGCCGGCATCAAGGCCGCCGACGCCGGCCTGGCGGTGGCCGGTTCGGTAATGGCCTCGGACGCCTTCTTTCCATTCAGCGACGGCATCGAAGCCGCCGCGCAGGTGGGCGTTACCGCCGTGATCCATCCCGGCGGTTCGCTGCGCGACGTTGAGGTAATTGCCGCCGCCGACGCCGCCGGTCTGGCGATGGTCTTCACCGGCATGCGCCATTTCCGCCACTGAGCCGCCCCCCGGCGATCCCCCCATAGCAGCAATAGAAAACAGCAGTAGAACCTGGAGGTTCCATGAAGGTCATGATCATCGGCAGCGGCGGCCGCGAACACGCCCTGGCCTGCAAGGCCGCCGCATCCGCGCGGGTGGAGCAGATATTCGTGGTGCCCGGCAACGCCGGCACCGCGCGCGAACCCAAGGTGAGCAACGTGGCGCTTGCCATCGACGATTTCGACGCGCTCACCGCCTTCGCGCGTGAGCAGCAGATCGGCCTCACCATCGTCGGCCCCGAAGCACCGCTGGTGGCCGGCCTGGTGGATCACTTCCAGGCCAATGGCCTGCCCTGCTTCGGCCCCGGCAAAGGCGCATCGCAACTGGAAGGCTCCAAGGCCTTCACCAAGGATTTCCTGGCGCGCCACAATATTCCCACCGCCGCCTACGGCAACTTCACCGAACTCGCCCCCGCCCTGGACTACCTGCGCCAACAATCGCTGCCCATCGTCATCAAGGCCGATGGCCTTGCCGCCGGCAAGGGCGTGATCATCGCGCAGACGCTGGAAGAAGCCGAAGCCACCGTGCGCGACATGCTCGCCGGCAACAGCTTCGGCAGCGCCGGCCATCGCGTGGTGATCGAGGAATTCATGGTGGGCGAGGAAGCCAGCTTCATCGTCATGGTGGACGGCAGGACCGCTCTCCCCTTCGCCAGCTCGCAGGACCATAAGGCACGCGACGATGGCGACAAAGGCCCCAACACCGGCGGCATGGGCGCCTACTCGCCGGCACCGGTGGTCAACGCCGAGATCCACACGCGCATCATGGATGAAGTGATCATGCCCACCGTGCGCGGCATGGCCGCCGAGGGCAATACCTACGTCGGCTTCCTGTACGCCGGCCTGATGATCGGCGCGGACGGCACCCCCAAGGTGGTGGAATTCAACTGCCGCTTCGGCGACCCCGAAGCACAGCCGATCATGCTGCGCCTGCAAACCGACCTGATCGACCTATGCGAAGCCGCCCTCGCCGGCACGCTGGACCGCCAAGCCATCGCCTTCGATCCACGCGCGGCAGTGGGCGTGGTACTGGTAGCCGGCGGCTACCCCGACCGCTATGCCAAGGGCAAACCGATTCACGGCCTCGACACCCCGGCACCGGCAAACAGCAAACTCTTCCACGCCGGCACCCGCCTCGACGACCAGGGCCAGGTACTCACCAACGGCGGCCGCGTCCTCTGCGCCACCGCCCTCGGCGACACCGTTGCCGACGCCGCCGCCACCGCCTACGCCCTGGCCTCCAACATCACCTGGGAAGGGGTGTACTATCGCAAGGACATCGCCTGGCGCGCGATTGCACGGGAACAATCCGCAGACATTTAAGAAAATCTTTCCTGACTCTAGTGCGGATCACTGAAGTCTGACGCAAAGCCTCTGCCGCCCCTTTTGACCAGACAGGGGCGTTGATGGGCAGGGATGGCCCTGTGAGAGCGGAGCACTGAAGCCTGACGCAAGCCTCTGGCGTCCCTTTTGACCAGACAGGGGCGTCGTAGGGCCAGGGATGGCCCGGAGCCGAGCGCCACAGGGATGTGCTTGCAGCGTCCCCTGGCTGGTCAAAAGGGACGGCAGAGGCGCCACGGTACCAACGCGGACCACCGTCAAAAAGAACCGACCAGAGCCACCACAATACCGATGCGGACCAACAAAGAAGACCACATCATGAACAGCCTAGACCGCTTCATCATCGGCATCGACCGCGCCCTGCGCACTCTCGCCCCGGGCAGCACCGCCGCGGAACGCCCCAATCCCGCCGGTGAACACACGCAAGCCGAACTGGGTGCCCCCGCAGCGCGCCACAGCGCCGGCCTCATGCGCATCAATCACACCGGCGAAGTCTGCGCTCAAGCCCTGTATCAAGGCCAAGCCCTCACCGCGCAACTACCGCAGATACGCCACAGCATGGAACAGGCCGCGCAGGAAGAAAGCGACCACCTCGCCTGGTGCGAAAGCCGCCTGCAGGAACTCGGCAGCCGCCCCAGCCTCCTCAACCCGCTCTGGTACACCATGAGCTTCGGCCTTGGCGCCGCGGCGGGACTCGCCGGCGACAAATGGAGCCTCGGCTTCGTGGCGGAAACGGAAGATCAGGTGTGCAGCCACCTGCGCTCGCACCTCGAACGCCTGCCTGAGGACGACACGCGCAGCAAGGCCATTCTGGAACAGATGTTGGTCGACGAAGGCCAGCATGCCAGCACCGCCCGAGCCGCCGGCGCCGCCACCCTGCCCATGCCCGTCAAAGGCGCGATGACGGCCATGGCGCAGGTGATGAAAACGCTGGTCTACCGAATCTGACCAGCCTCAGTTCAGCTCGTCATCCGGCCAGTATTTGGTGCCCTTGACCGTGGCCTGCAGGGCCAGTCCGGTTTCGGTGAGTTGATACACGGTGATGTTGTCGAGCTGCAGTTCGCCCCCCACCGCCGCACCCTGCGTGCTTGCCACCGCGGCGGCGTCGGCCTGGGCGCCCACGGCAACGCCGTAGTCCATGAAACGCTTCAGCGCATCGTCGGTGTGGAAGATCATGAGAAGGCGGTAATCCTTCACCCCGGCGCCAAAGCCGACGCCGAGCTCGCCCATCTTCAGGTAGGTGTCGGCGCCGTTGCGATTGTCGTGCAACACGCCATAGCCGCCGCCGAAGCTGGCCAGGATCAGGTTCACGTTGGCATTGCTGAATACCGCGTAGCCGGTGGACGTGTCGACCTGCTGGCGCACGTCCGGTTTCTGCTGGTACATCTCGCTCAATACGTCGTTGCGCATCTGCTGCACCGCCGCCCGCTTCTGGTCGGGCGTATTGCCGGCACCGCTCATGCAACCGGTGAGCAGCACACACAAGGATAGGTAGTACAAGCTCTGGATCTGACGCATGGTTCTTCTCCGTTGGGTAGGTGGCCCGAGTCTATAACGGAATTTCGCGGGCTCCCCACCGAAGCACCCGCAAGCGTGTCCTGCGTCGCAAATTTCCCACTTATCCTTCCAGAATCTCGAAATCGTGACTTATTGCCACTCCGGCCCTGCCAAGCATGATAGACGCTGAACAGTATTTTTCCGCCGACAGCTCCACCGCGCGCGCCACCCGCGCCGGGTCGAGCCCCTTGCCGGTGACCACAAAATGCAGATGAATGCTTTCAAACACCGCCGGCACCGCGTCGGCGCGCACCGCGGTGAGCTCGGCGCGGCAATCGGTGATCTGCTGGCGGCTCTTGGTCAGGATGCTCACCACGTCGAACGCCGAACAGCCGCCCACGCCAAGCAACAGCATTTCCATGGGCCGCACGCCCAGGTTGCGGCCGCCGGCGTCGGGCGGCCCATCCATGACCACCGTATGCCCCGAACCCGACTCGGCCAGAAACATGGCGCCATCCACCCATTTGATCGTTGCCTGCATGCGAATCACTCCCGGAAAAAATGCCGCGATTATCCCATAACCGATGCTGTCACAAGGCCTTTGAGCGCCTGGGAGTCCGGCATTTGAAATGCTGCACAGCCTGCGCCTGTTCAAATAGAACCCCCCAACAAAGTGTGATATACATCCCACCGTTTCCAGGAAGGCCCCCACGAGGTTAATGCATGGCGCTTATGGCGATCACTCCACACATCCGCGATCTGGACAATTTCCTGAGCCACTCGCATCGCCGGAGATACCCCAACAAAACCACCATCATCCACGAAGGGGACAAGTGTGAAACCCTTTATTACATCGTCAGCGGTTCGGTATCCGTAATCCTCGAGGACGAGGAAGGAAAGGAAGCCGTGATCACCTACCTGAACGCGGGTGATTTCTTCGGCGAAATGGGCTTGTTCGAAAGCCAGGAGGCCCGCAGCGCCTGCGTGCGCACCAAGTCCGAATGCGAGATCGCCGAGATTTCCTACCAGGCCTTCAACGTCTACACCCGCCAGCATCCCGAGATCCTCTACACCATCGGCCAGCAGATGGCGCACCGCCTGCGCAGCACCACCAAGCGCGTGGCCGACCTGAGCTTCCTGGACGTGACCGGCCGCATCGCCAGCATCCTGCTGGAGCTGAGCAAGCAGCCCGACGCCATGACCCACCCCGACGGCATGCAGATCAAGATCACGCGCCAGGAACTGGGGCGCATCGTCAATTGTTCGCGGGAAATGGCGGGACGGGTATTGAAGGACCTGGAAGACCAGGGGCTGATCGAAGTGCACGGCAAGACCATCGTGGTCTACGGCACGCGCTGATCCAGCGCCGATCTAGAACAGCAGCACCAGCCCCCACACCAGCGCCACCGTCACCAGGCTCAGCAGCACGGCCAGGGAACCGAGATCCTTGGCCAGGCCAGACAGGTCGTGGCGCTCGTGGCCGATGCGGTCCACCACCGCTTCGATGCCCGAATTGAGCACCTCCACGATCAGCACCAGCAGCAGCACGCCGACCAGCAGCGCCTTTTCCACCCCGCCCTCGCCCAGGTAGAGACCCAGCGGAAACATCACCACGCCCGCCATGATTTCCTGGCGAAACGCCGCTTCGTTGTGCCAGCAGCTGCGCAGCCCCTGCAGCGAATAGCCAAGGGCCGAGACGAGGCGGCGGATGCCGGTTTCGCCGGGTTTAGCCATTGAAGAACAGTTCCTGCAGCTTGGCGCCCGGATCGGCCGCGCGCATGAAGGATTCGCCCACCAGGAAGCCGTACACGCCGTGGGCGATCATCTCTTCCACATCCTCGCGCGCGAGGATGCCGCTTTCGGTGATCACCGTGGTGCCTTCGGGCACCGCGTCGCGCAGGCGGTAGGTCACATTGAGGCTGGTCTTGAAGGTGTGCAGGTCGCGGTTGTTGATGCCCACCAGGTCGGGCTTGAGCGCCAGCGCGCGTTCCAGGTCCTGCTGGCTGTGGATTTCCACCAGCATGTCCAGGCCCTGCTCCCGCGCCGTGCCGGCCAGGTCCTGCAGTTGGGTATCGCCAAGCGCGCCCACGATCAGCAGCACGCAGTCGGCGCCAAGCGCGCGCGATTCCACGATCTGGTAAGGATCCACCATGAAATCCTTGCGCAGCACCGGCAGGTTGCAGGCGTCGCGCGCCGCCATCAGGTAATCGTCATGCCCCTGGAAGAAATCCACGTCGGTGAGCACCGACAGGCAGGTGGCGCCATGTTCGGCGTAGCTGACGGCGATTGTGGCGGGGTCGAAATTCTTACGGATCAATCCCTTGCTTGGCGATGCCTTCTTGATTTCGGCAACCACGGCGGGCCGCTTGTGGCCGATCTGGCGCTCGAGCGCCGCCTTGAAGCCACGGCAGGGCGTCTGTGCCGCCGCCAGCTCGCGCAGGGCGTCGAGCGAGCGCTGTGCGCTGCGCTCTAGAACTTCCTCGCGCTTGCGTTCGAGGATCTTGGTGAGGATGGTGGGCTCTTCTTGCTGCATTGACATCTACCGCGTGTTGGAGACGGATCAGGTTCGGTCGAGGAAATTCTTGAGCAACCGGTGCCCGTGCTCGGTCAGGATGGACTCGGGATGGAACTGTACGCCTTCTATGTCCAGCGTTCTGTGGCGTACTCCCATGATTTCTTCGATGCTGCCGTCGGCGTTGCTGGTCCAGGCAGTCACTTCCAGGCAATCCGGCAGGCTGGCCTGCTCGATCACCAGCGAATGGTAGCGGGTGGCGTTGTAGGGGGACGGCAGCCCCGCGAACACGCCCTGCCCACGGTGGTGGATCGGCGACAGCTTGCCGTGCATCACGCGGCCGGCGCGCACGATGCGGCCGCCAAAGGCCTCGCCGATGCTCTGGTGCCCCAGGCACACGCCAAGCAGCGGCATGCGGCCGGCGAAATGCTTGATGGCGGCCACGGAAATACCGGCTTCGGTGGGCGTGCAGGGACCCGGCGAGATCACGATGCCGCGCGGCGCCAGCGCCTCGATTTCCGCCAGCGTGATCGCATCATTGCGATACACGCGGATGTCCGCCCCCAGTTCCCCGAAATACTGCACGAGGTTGTAGGTGAAGGAATCATAGTTGTCGATCATCAACAGCATTGCAGGTTCCTACAGGCCCGATTCGGCCAGTTTCACGGCGTGGAACATGGCACGCGCCTTGTTCATGGTTTCGTCCCACTCGAGCCGCGGCACGGAATCGGCCACGATGCCGGCGCCGGCCTCGATGTAGAGCATGCCGTCCTTGATCACCGCGGTGCGGATGGCGATGGCCATGTCCATGTTGCCGTTCCAGGACAGATAGCCCATGGCGCCGCCGTAGATGCCACGCTTGACCGGCTCGAACTCGTCGATGATCTCCATGGCGCGCACCTTCGGTGCGCCGCTCAGCGTGCCCACCGGCAGCGTGGCCTGCAGCACGTCGAGCGCGGTACGCCCTTCGGCCAGCTCGCTTTCCACGGTGGAGGCGATGTGCATCACGTGCGAATAGCGCTCCACGAACATGCGGCGCGGCACTTCCACCGTGCCGATGCGGCTCACGCGTCCGGAATCGTTGCGGCTGAGGTCTATGAGCATCAGGTGTTCGGCGATTTCCTTGGCATCGCCAAGCAATTCGCGTTCCAGCGCCTGGTCCTCTTCCTCGGTACGGCCGCGGCGGCGGGTGCCGGCCAGCGGCCGCACGGTCACGTGGCCGTCTTCCACGCGCGCCAGGATTTCCGGCGAAGCGCTGACGATGTGGAAATCCTGCATGTCCATGAACACCATGTACGGCGACGGATTGAGCTGGCGCAGCGCGCGGTACACGTTCAGCGGCGCGCCATCGAACGGCAGGCTCATGCGCTGCGCCAGCACCACCTGCATCACGTCGCCCGCCACAATGTAGTCCTTGATCCGCTCCACCGCCTGTTCGAATGGCACCTGGCCGAAGCTGGATACGAAATCCGCCTCGCTCACCTCGCGCGCGGCGCCGGTGGGCGGGAACGCGGCGCGTGCCTGCAGGCCGGCCTCGAGCGCGTCCAGCTGCTGCTGCGCGGCCTCGAAACCGCCTTCCTGCGCCGAGTCCGCGTACACCAGCAGGATGAGCTTGTTGCGCAGGTTGTCGAACACCGCCAGCGCTTCGGACACCATCAGCACGATGTCCGGCGTATGCACGCTGTCCGGCGGCGTACTGTGCGCCACGCGGCGCTCCACGTAGCGCACGGTGTCGTAGCCGAAATAACCCACCAGGCCGCCGTTGAAGCGCGGCAGGTGCGGCAGGTCGGGCACCTTGTAGCGCGCCTGGAATTCGGTGATGAAGGCAAAGGGGTCGTCGGTGGCAAGGCTTTCGATCACGTCGCCGTCGCGTTCCACCTTCAGTTCATTGCCGCTCACCTTGAGCACGGTGCGGCAGGGCAGGCCAATGAAGGAATAGCGGCCCCATTTCTCGCCGCCCTGCACCGATTCCAGAAAATAGCTGTAAGGCCCCTGCGCCAGCTTCAGGTAGACGCCAAGCGGGGTGTCCAGGTCGGCCTGCACCTCCCGCACCAGCGGGATGCGGTTGTAGCCTTGCGCCGCCAGCGCGCGATACTGCTCCAGGGTCATAGGGACGCCAGCTCCTTGCGCATGGAAGCGATGGTGGCGCCGTAGTCGGGGCTGTTGAAGATGGCGGAACCGGCCACGAACATGTCGGCGCCGGCGCGGGCGATTTCGGCGATGTTGGCCACGCCCACGCCGCCGTCCACTTCCAGGCGGATGTCGCGGCCGCTGGCGTCGATCAGTTCACGCACCCGGGCCAGCTTGCGCAGCGTGGCGGGGATGAACTGCTGGCCGCCGAAGCCGGGGTTCACCGACATCAGCAGGATCAGGTCCACCTTGTCCATCACGTATTCGAGGCACTCGGGAGACGTGGCCGGGTTGAGCACCAGGCCGCTCTTGCAGCCGAGGTCGCGGATCAGCTGCAGCGAGCGGTCCACATGGTGCGAGGCTTCCGGATGAAAGCTGATGTAGCTGGCGCCAGCCTTGGCAAAATCCTGGAT
>DATMFX010000314.1:0-5447 GCA_035555995.1 Hyphomicrobiales bacterium
CCGCGCACGCCGCTGGCGACCAAGGCGCGCACGTACATGCCGGGGAGCAGCACGTGGTCGGGGTTGTCCACGACTACGCGGATCGCAAAGCTGCCGGTGCCGGGATCGACGCTGACCTCCGAGAACGCCAGCGTGCCCCGGTGAGGGAATTCAGTGCCATCTTCCAGCATGATCGTCACCGGCAGTTCCGCATTCTGGATGTCGCCGTTTGCCACTTGACGCCGTAACTGCAGCAGTTCCGCGCTGGACTGGGTCAGGTCGACGTAGATCGGGTCCAATTGCTGCACGGTGGCCAGGGGGACGGATTGGTTGGCGGTAACCAGTGCGCCCTGGGTAACCGAGGATTTGCCGATCCGGCCGCTGATCGGCGCCGTGATGCGCGCATACCCCAGGGTCACGTTCGCGCTCTCCAGTGCGGCGCGGGCAGCATCGAGGTCGGCCTCGGCCTGCTTGAGCGCGGCGATTGCATTTTCATTGTCCTGCACGCTGACGGCATGGCTCTTCGCCAGTTCGGCGAAGCGCGTGGCGGTAAGGCGGGCGGAGGTAAGAGTAGCTTCGGCGCGCGCCACCTGGGCGCGGGCGCCGCTGGCGGCGGCACGATAGGCGGCGTCATCGATCTGATACAGCGCCTGGCCGGCCTCGACGAGGCCGCCTTCGGTGAACTGCCGTGCCTTGATGATGCCATTCGCCTGCGGGCGGATTTCGGATACGAGGAATGGCGAAGTGCGCCCGGAAAGCTCGCGGTGCAGCGCAATGGGGTGGGACTCGAGAGTCACGGCGGTCACCGCCACCGGGCCTTGGCTGATTGGGGGAGGCGTATACGTATCGCAGGCTGCAACCGTCAAGGCGGCCGCCAGGGCCAATGCAGCATTGAGGGTGGATTTTGACATGATGGCTATCCGACAGCAGAAAAAGGAATGGCCGGCGGGTCGGATGCGGTGCATCCACCACCGGCCAGTGCTTGCAATAATACATACATGAATGTATGTTTACAAGCACTGCATCGGCTGCGCATTATTTATGGTTTACTGAGCATCATGGCCCGCAAGACTAAAGAAGACGCACAAGCTACCCGCGAGGATATCCTCAATGCCGCGGAGACCTGTTTCCTGGAGCATGGCGTGTTCCGCACCAGTCTGGAGATGATCGCCGCCCAGGCCGGCTACACGCGCGGCGCGGTCTATTGGCACTTCAGGAACAAGATCGAGGTGCTGGACGCCGTCATCGAACGCGGGCAGGCACCCCTGCTGATGGGGCTCGACAACATAGTCTGGCGCGATACGGTGACTCCCTTGAGGAGTTTGTTGCGCGTCGTCCGTGAATCCTCCGTGCAGCTGGGCACGGATACCTACATCCGCAAGGCGGCGGAAATCCTTGAATTGCGCTGTGAGTTCGTGGAGGAAACCCGGCGCGTCTTCGAGCGCCACCGGCAGGGTTACCGGTATGCGGATGCGAACCTGCGAAGCGCCTTCGAGCGCGCTGCCGAGCTTGGCCAGCTTTGCCCCGGGGTATCGGTCGAAACCTGTGCCAACATGCTGATGTTCATCTTTGTCGGCGCGTTCAATACCCATCTGCTGGATTCGGATCGCGTCGATCTGGAAACCAGTGTGATCGCCTCGGTCAAGGTTGCGCTGCGGGGAATGGTCAAGGCGGATTTGCTGGAGCAGATTCTGGAGTGATGGCCAGCCCGGATCGTGCCGCCGGTATTTCCTAGCTCCGCGACTGCAGGATGTTCAGCCCCTTCAGCACGTTCAGCGCTTCATTCAGCTGGTAATCCTGCACCAGTACTTCCGCCGGCACCTCGGCCTGGCGGGTGGCGGTGGCATTGTCGTTGCTGTCGTCCACGTCCTCGTTGGTCCTGTCGTCGCCGCCCGCCAGATGGTTGCTCAGGTTCGCTTCGCGATAGCTGGTAATGCTGTCCGGAATCCGCGTCACCTGCCCGCGGTCCACCGTGATGTCGGGTTCGATGCCTTTGGCCTGGATGGAGCGGCCGTTCGGCGTGTAGTACAGCGCGGTGGTGAGCTTGATGGCACGGTCGGCGGTCAGCGGCAGCACGGTTTGCACCGAGCCCTTGCCGAAGCTTTGCGTGCCGAGAATGATGGCGCGGCGGTGATCCTGCAGTGCGCCGGCCACGATTTCGGAAGCCGAGGCGGAACCACCGTTGATCAGCACCACCAGCGGCACGCCGTTGCTGGGGTCGTCGGGGGTGGCGTCGAAACGCATTTCGGAGCCTTCCGCGCGGCCCTTGGTGTAGACGATCAGGCCCTCGGACAAAAAGGCATCCACCACCGCGGCGGCGGACTGCAGCACGCCGCCGGGGTTGTTGCGCAGGTCCATGATCAGGCCTTTGAGGGGCACGTCGTCTTCCTGGAATTTATTCAGCGCATCGACCATTTCGCTGCCGGTGTTGGCGGAAAACTGCGCGATGCGCACGTAGCCGTAGCCGGGTTCGAGGTTGCGGTAGCGGATGCTGCGGGCCTTGATGATCTCGCGGGTGACGGTCACTTCGAACGGCTCGCTCACGCCTTCGCGCAGGATGGTCAGGGTGATGCTGGTGCCGGGTTCGCCACGCAAGAGGTCGGAGGTATCGCCGAGCGTGACGTCGCGCGCGGGGGTGTCGTCCAGCTTGATGATGAGGTCGCCGGCCTGGATGCCGGCGCGGTCGGCGGGCGAATCGTCCATCGGCGCGATGATCTTGATGAAGCCGTTCTCGATGCCCACTTCCACGCCAAGCCCGCCGAATTCGCCGGTGGTGCTTTCCTGCAGCTCTTCGTAGTCGTCGGTGGCCAGGTAGGTGGAATGGGGATCGATGCCGGACAGCATGCCGCGAATGGCGTTTTCCAGCAGCGTCTTGTCGTCGATCGGCTCCACGTAGGCCTTGCGGATTTGGTTGAGCACCTGGGCGAAGATGCGGATGTCGTCCAGCGGCAGCGGCAGGTTGGGATCCACCGCGGCGCTGCGGGTGTCCACCGCCTGGTTGTCGTCGGCGGCAAGCGCGAAGCCTGGCAGCAGGAGCGGGGAAAGCAGTGGCAGGGTGGCCAGGCCCAGAAACAGGGGGCGCAGTCGCAATGTCATGGCAACAGCCTCTTGGGTGTAGGCGTCAGAGTAGGACGCTCAGAATAGGACTCTTAGTTGCGAGAAAGCAACCAGGGAGCGGGGTCCTCGGCGCGGCCATTGTGGCGCAGTTCAAAATAAAGGCCGCTTTCGCGCTGTCCGCCGGTGTTGCCGGCGGCCGCGACCACTTCGCCGGCGCCGGCCCATTCGCCCACCGCCTTGTACAGTTCCTGGTTGTGGGCATACAGCGTCATGTAGCCGTCGCCGTGGTCGAGAATCAGCAATAGCCCGGAATTGCCGAACCAATCGGCATAGACCACGCGGCCGTGGTGCACGGCGCGCACCGGGCTGCCGGCCGCCGCGGCGAAATTCAGCCCTTCCCAGGTGAGATCGCCCAGTTCATGGCGGCTGCCGAAGCGGTGCGTTACCCGGCCTTCCACCGGCCAGGGCAGTTTGCCCTTGAGCCTGGCCAGCGGCTCGTCCGCGCCGGACGGGGTCAGCTCGTTGACGGAGCGGCGCAGTTCTTCCAGCAGCACTTCGATTTCCACGCGCGCCATTTCCAGGCGGTCCAGCTCGGCATCCTGGCTGGCCAGCGTGCGGTCGAGCACGGCAAGTGTGTCCTGGCGCTCCTGGCGGGCGCTGCCCAGTTCGCGTTCCTGCGTGGCGAGCGCTTCCTGCCGGGCATCGAGCTCGCTGCGCTGTAGCGCCAGGTCGGCGCGCACGTTTTCCAGATGAGTGAGATTGTCGGTAAAGCCGCGCACCAGGTCGCTGCGCGCCTGGTTGAGATAGGCGTGGTAGCGCAGCATGCGCGCGGCCAGCTGTGGGTCTTCCTGGTTGAGCAACAGCTTGAGCCGGGGTTGTTCCCCCTGGCGCCAGGCTTGGCGCAGGTAGGCGGCGATCAGCGTTTGCTGCCCCTCGCGCTGTGCCGCCAGCACGTCCGCCTGTTGCTGTAGTGCATCCAGACGGGTTTGCGTTTGCGTCAGCGCGGCCAGGGTGGCGGCCATGTCCTGTTGCAGCGTGGAAACGCGGCGTTCGGCGTCTTCCAGCGCCTGCTGTGCTTCGCCGCGCTGGCGGCGGGTGCCGTCCAGTTCCTTCTTCACCTTGGCGATGGCGCCGGTGAGGCGCTGAAGTTCGGCTTCGTTGGCGGGATCCTGCGCAGGGGAGAGGGCGGAGGCGAGCAGCGCTGCGCAGAGCAGGCCAAGCAGGCCGCCGCGACGCATCAGCGGAACCGTACCAGGGAACGGCCGGTCATTTCCGCGGGCTGCGGCAGGTCCATCAGGGCCAGCAGCGTGGGCGCCACGTCGCACAATGAGCCGTCCGGCAGCAGTTCGGCATCGCGCGGACCCACGTATACCAGCGGCACGGGGCCGTTGGTGTGCGAGGTCATCGGCTGGCCGCTGTGGATATCCCGCATCTGCTCCACGTTGCCGTGGTCGGCGGTGATCAGACAGTTGCCGTTCACTTCATGCAGCGCGGCCAGAATGCGGCCAAGGCAGGCGTCCAGTACCTGCACGGCCTTGACTGCCGCGGCAAGCACCCCGGTGTGACCCACCATGTCGCCGTTGGCGAAATTGCAGATCACGGCGTCGAATTCGCGTGCCTTGATGGCGGCCACCAGGCGGTCGGTGACCTCGATGGCGCTCATTTCCGGCTTCAGGTCGTAGGTTTCCACCTTGGGCGAGGGAATCAGCACGCGGGTTTCGCCCGGATATTCGGCCTCGCGCCCACCGCTGAAGAAAAACGTCACGTGCGCGTACTTTTCGGTTTCCGCGATGCGCAGCTGCTGCTTGCCGAGCTTGGACAGGTATTCGCCAAGGCCGTTGCTGAGGTTTTCAGGGGTGTAGGCGATCAGGCCCGGCAGGCCGGCGGCATATTCGGTGAGCATGACGAAAGCGGCCAGCTTGGGCCAGGGATCGCGCGGGAAGCCGTTGAAGTCGGGCTGCGCGAAGACCTGGCTGAGCGCGCGGGCGCGGTCGGCGCGAAAGTTCATGTACACCACCACGTCGCCATCGCTGATGGTGGTGGGCGCCGCATTGGGAGCGTGGATCACGGTGGGTTTGACGAATTCGTCGTTTTCGCCGCGCGCGTAGGCGGCATCGAGCGCGTTGAGCGCATCGGAGGCGTGGAATTCCGCCTTGCCGTGGCACATGCAGTCCCAGGCGGCGGCCACGCGTTCCCAGCGCTTGTCGCGGTCCATGCCGAAAAAGCGGCCGCTGATGCTGGCGATGTGGCCGTAGCCAAGCGTGGAAAACAGCGTGTTGAAGCGTGCCAGCGTGGGGCGCGCCGCGCGTGGCGGGGTGTCGCGCCCATCCAGCATGGCGTGCAGCGCCAGCTTGCGGCAGCCTTTGTCCACGGCCAGCCTGATCATGGCGGCAATGTGGTCTTCGTGGCTG
>DATMFX010000315.1:0-2240 GCA_035555995.1 Hyphomicrobiales bacterium
CAAACGCTGATCGCGGACATTCCGCCCGAACGCCTGATGCTGGAAACCGATGCTCCTTATCTCTTGCCGCGCACCATCCGCCCACGCCCGAAAAGCCGCCGCAACACACCGGCCAATC
Organism: Hyphomicrobiales bacterium; assembly: GCA_035555995.1. Lineage (GTDB taxonomy): Bacteria > Pseudomonadota > Gammaproteobacteria > Pseudomonadales > Pseudohongiellaceae > CAILUG01. Next base: position 119 of record DATMFX010000315.1, read on the forward strand.
TCCCATGGGTGCTGGCGCAGGTAGCACAATGCAGTGGCCGCACCGCCGCGGAGGTCGCCGCGCAGACCACCACCAACGCCAGGCGCTTCTTTGCCATCTGAGCGCATGCGCCAGCCCCTTGAACCGAATAAACGACTACCCACGAAACAAGCGACCGCCATGAGCGCACGCTTGAAGCGGCGATACCGCCACCATCAAATATCGTCGAGCACGGCATCCACGAATTCGCCAAGCGCCACCGCATCGAAGGGCCAGCTCAGCTCGCGGCGGGCGTTCGCGGTGCTTCCCGCCAGCACCGGAATACGCAGGCCATAACACTCCATCAGCGCCTCGGTGGCACTGACGTCCACGAGTTCCAACTGCGCCACCGCCGCCGGCACCACCTCGCCGAACAAGGCCTCGGCCTGCTCGCACAAATGGCAGGCGGAGGTGCCGTACAGCGTGAACACCGGCAGCGTCATGGCGCTCAGTGCCGCTGCAGCGCCGCAAGCGCCCGCACCGCCTCGCGGATCAGCATTGGGCCGCGGTAGATGAAGCCTGTGTACAGTTGCACCAGGATGGCCCCGGCCTCGCCTTTGGCGGCGGCGTCGCTGCCGCGCAGTATGCCGCCCACGCCGATCAGCGGCAGGCGCCCGTCGGTGGCGTCCCACAGGGGATGCAACAAGGCAGTGGAGGCATCGCGCAGCGGCGCGCCGCTCAGGCCACCGGCTTCATCCCGATGCGGGGAATTTTCCACCCCAATGCGGCTGAGCGTGGTGTTGGTGGCGATGAGGCCGTCGAATCCTTCCTGCGCCACGCTGCGGGCAATCTCACGCGCTTCCCGCTCGCTCAGGTCCGGCGCCACCTTGAGCAGCAGCGGCACCCGCCGTCCCTGTGCGCGCTCCAGGGTTTGCTGTTCCGTCTTGAGCGTGCGCAACAGCTGGTCCAACTGTTCACCGAACTGCAGCGAGCGCAGTCCCGGCGTGTTGGGCGAGGACAGGTTCACCACCACATAGTCCGCCACCTTGTAGACCGCGCGCAGGCAGGCCACGTAGTCCTGCGCCGCGTCTTCCACGGGCGTGGTGAGGTTCTTGCCGATGTTCACGCCCACGATGCCGCGGTAACGGCGCCGCTCGAGCCGCGCCACCAGGTGCTCCACGCCCAGGTTGTTGAAGCCCATGCGGTTGATGATGGCCTGCTCGGCACGCAGCCGGAACAGGCGCGGACGGGGATTGCCCGGCTGCGGTCTTGGCGTCACCGTGCCCACCTCGATGAAGCCGAAACCGAGCGCACCCAGGGCATCGACATAGTCGGCGTTCTTGTCCAGGCCCGCCGCCAGCCCCACCGGGTTGGGAAAATGCAGGCCCATGACGTGCACCGGCAACGCCGGCACGCGCGGCCGCAGCAACCAGCCGAGGCCACAGCGGTGCAGCAGCGCCAGGCCCTTCAGGCCCAGCTCGTGCGAGGTTTCCGCGGGCAGCAGAAAGAGGAAAAACCGTGCAAAACGAAACAACAAGGCAGACAAGGCGCGTACCGGACAATGAACGAGGGGCGTCACTATAAGAACTGCGGCGAACACGCTCAAGCCGGAATTTACGCTGCACCACGGCGCGGCGGCGCCTGGCGGCCCTCCCGCAAAAGCCCCGCCGCGTCTCCCCACCGCCGTCCTGCAACGTTCTGGAGTAATCAGTGGCTTCTCGCTAGAATCCGGGCGATTCAGGCGTCAGAACCCGCCTGCGGCAGTGCTGAGGACAGCGCCCGCCTCGGCCCACCACGCCAGAGCCCGCCACCGACGCACGCCACCAGCGCCGGGTACGCGGCTGTCCCATTGCCAGCACAAGAGAACGTCACATGTCACATCAAGCAGTAATCGCCGGATTGAAGGATTGGCTGTCGCAACAGATCATCGGCCAGGAAAAACTGGTCAACCGCCTGCTCATCGCCCTGTTGGCCGGCGGGCACCTGCTGGTGGAAGGCGCGCCGGGGCTGGCCAAGACCAAGGCCATCAAGAACCTTTCCGAAGCCATCGAAGGCGACTTTCACCGCATCCAGTTCACCCCCGACCTGCTCCCGAGCGACATCACCGGCACCGAGGTCTACCGCCCAGAAGACGGCAGCTTCCGTTTCCAGCAGGGCCCGATCT
>DATMFX010000316.1:0-2731 GCA_035555995.1 Hyphomicrobiales bacterium
CTGGTGACGGCCCAGCCGATGTAATCGACCCGGTTGTCCCGGTAGTTGGTGGCGGGGAATTGCGCCACGGTGTCATGGAAGTGACGTTTGAGCGCTTCCACGTCGCAGGCGAATCCCGCGACCTTGCTGAACAGGTAGTCCTCGGTGCGTTTCATTCTTGATCAAGTGGTCCATCCGCTATCGGGACGACGAGAATAACCACTTGCAAAGACGACTGCAAAGACGAGACCAAGCCGGGAATTCCCGGCTAATCCTCAAGCATTAATCACTAATGACTAGCGTGTTTCAGCATCCCGCCCGCTGCGAATTCGCCTCGGCTTCGCAAAGCCGGACGCTGCCCGAGACGGTGGAAATGCGCACGTCGCTTTCGCCGCCGCCAAGCACGAAGTTGAGATCGCTGGAGTTGACGAAGCGGCTTCTGCGCACCGGTTCGTCGTTGCTGAGTTCGTTGGCGATGCGGCCTCCCACGGCGGTGCTCACCAGAAAGGTGGCGGAGGTGGCGGCGGGCAGCGCCACGTCGATGCGCCCATGCACCGAGGAAATCTGCAGTTGCGCCAGCGGATTGAGCGCGGTGCGGATGTCCACCTGGCCGCCCACGGTGGACACTTCCAGGTCGTCGATATTACCGAGCGTCAGGTCGATGCCGCCGTTCACGTTGTCCACGCGAATGCGTTCGCTGCGGCTGTTGGATTCGATGCCGCCGTTGACGGTGCGCAGGTCGATCCGGCTGCCGCTGGATTCGCGATCGGCGATGCGGCCGTTGACGGTTTCCAGCGCCAGTTGGCCGTCGAGCCCGGTGGCGCGGATGTCGCCGTTGACGGTGTTCAGCTTGACCACGCCCTTGAGGCGATCGGCGCTGATCTCGCCGTTGATCAGCTCCACTTCGGTGTTGCGTTCCAATTGGCTCACTTCGACGTCGATGTTGGTGCCTTTCAGGCGCACGATGCCGTTGCGCGGCACTTCGATGAGCAGGTCGGCGCCGTCGCTGCGCGAGCTGCGGCCCTGGCAGCCGAAAAAGCCGAAGCAGGTATTGCCGTCGGGCTCGAAGGTTTCCTCGAAGCGCAGGCCGCTGCCGCGCTCGCGCAACTCGAAACCGCTGGCGTTGTCGCTCAGCTCGCCGCTGACGTGGAATTCCGCCCGATCCCAGGCCACCAGCCGCACGAAGCCGTTGACCAGCTCGATGCTGATTACGCCGTTCTCGTCCACGGGGCGGGTTTCGTCGATTGCTTCCCCCGCGTGCAGCAGTGGCGCGGTGAACAGGGCGGCGAGCAGCAGGCAGCCACGCGGCACGCGGGCGCCTGTCAATGCTGTTCTGATACGTGCGTTCATGAAACTTCCTCCCGGATAATCAAATGGCCCTGGCGCGCGGTGCGAACACCGCGTCGATCAGCATGATCTGCTTGTCCTGCACCTGGCGCAGGATGTTCAACAGCGCCAGGTTTTCAGGGTCCTGGCGCAGGGCGGCGTAGATGGCCTGTTCCGCGTCTTCCAGTTCCTGCATCTGCGCCTGCCAGTCGGTATAGACGGCGGCGCGTCCCTGGTACTGCACCAGGAGCGCCTGCTTGCTGCGTTCATGGTCGCTTTGCAGCGCGCTGATCAGGACATTCAGATCGGCGCGGTCGAAACCGCTGCCGGGCTGGCGCAGGCCGTAGTAGAGGCTGGCGGAAAGCACCAACAGCAGCGACGCGGCAAGCGCGAGCCAGGCAGGCAGGCGGCGCTGGTGATGCGCGGGCTGCAGCGCGTAGGCGATGCCCGGCCACAGGTCGCGCTGCGGCAGATGTTCGCGCGGCAGCGTATCGAGCAACTGCTGCAGCGTGTGTTCGGGGTCTTGATGACTCATGGGTTTTCCTCCGACTGGCCGAGCCAGCCAAGCAGCAGTTGCTTGCTGCGGTGAAACTGTGCCTTGACCGTGCCCGGCGCGATGCCGAGCAGTTCCGCCACCTGGTCCTGGCGGTAGCCTTCGATGCCGTGCAACACGAAGATCAGGCGGGCGCGTTCCGGCAGACGCCTGATGCAGGCGTCGAGATCGGCGAGATCCGGCGGCGCGCTGCCTGCCACAGCGGCGGCGAGCGCATCGCTGTCATCGCTCAGATGAATGCGCTGGCGCCAGGATTTCTGGCGCCGCAGGTAGCTGAGCGTGGTATTGGTGCACAGCGTGTGCAGCCAGGTGGTGAAGCTGCTTTCACCCTTGAACGAGTCGATGCGGCGCCAGAGCTGGATGAACACTTCCTGGGTGGCATCCTCGGCCAGCGTACGCTCGGCGGTCAGGCGCAGGCATAGCCCGTACACCAGGCCCAGATGCTGATCGTAAAGCTGGCGGAAGGCGCCCTGGTCGCGGCGCTGGCACCGCGCGATCAGGCTGGCCTGGTCCGGGGCCAGCACGGTCAGCTGCGGGCCGGGCAGGGCTTGGGTGTCGTTCAAGTGGCTGGCTCGTCGTTCGTGCATATACCGCTTGGACGCAAGCGGCGGGGGCTAGGTTTGAATGCGCGCGCGATAATCGTGGCGACAGGCGGGTTCCGCTTCAGGCGGATGGAGCGGAGGGTTCCGGACCTACCAGTTTGTCGAAATTGGATACCAGCGCGAAGGTGCGCGTAAGCCCGTCGATGAACTGCGCCTGGTTCATGGGCACCGGGCCGGGTTCGTTGATGATGGTGCTGTCGATGGTGCCCAGAATCACCTGGAAGGCAAAGGCGATGTTGGCGCGCTCCTCGGCACTGAGCAGGCGCGTGGC
>DATMFX010000317.1:0-6283 GCA_035555995.1 Hyphomicrobiales bacterium
GCGCCCAGCCCGAACGCTACCTCGATGAACTCGGCCAAGGGCTCGATCCCGCCATCGCCGTGTTCTGGACCGGCCCCAAGGTGATTTCCAACGACTATCCCGCCGCGCACCTGAAAGAAGTAGGCGAACGCCTGCGCCGCAAGCCATTGTTGTGGGACAACTACCCGGTCAACGATGCGAAGCGGCTCACGCCGTTCCTGCATCTGCAACCGTTCCAGGGCCGCGATCCGGCGGTGCTCGGCCACCATTGCAGCGGCCATCTGAGCAACCCGATGAACCAGGGTTACCTGTCGCAACTACCGCTCTATGCGCTGGCGCGACACTATCGCAGCGGTGAAAACCCCTCCCTGGCGCAGGCGGCGCAGGCGCTGTGCCCGCCGCCACTTGCGGCGTTACTGATACGCGACGCTGCACTGTTCCAGCAGCAGGGCCGCGAAGCGCTCGACGAGGCCACGCGTATGCAATTGCTGGCGCAATACGATCAGGCGGCGCTTGGGCCGATGGCGGAGGAAGTGGTGGCCTGGCTGCGCGGCGATTACGTCTTCGATCCGGCCTGCCTGACTTGATAAAAAAACGGGACCCGAAGGTCCCGTTTCCTTTTTACGCCGACAGTCGAGTCTGAACCTAGAAAGTCAGGTTCAGGCTGATCTGGTAGCGCCGACCGATCTCATCGTAGCTCTGCGGGATGGACTGGGCGCCACCGCGCGTGCCATAGCTGGCCACGGCCGGCGGATTACGATCGAACAGGTTGGTCACGTTGAACGCCAGACGCCAATCGCCGCCGCTTTCCAGGTCGCCCCGGTAGCTGAGCTGCAGGTTGGTGAAGTTGCCGGACGGTACGTAGACCCGGTCGATATCGCGGCCGACCATCCACTGGGAGCTGCCGCTGATGGTGTCTGCGACGTAACGCTGCTGCAGCTGGATGCCATAAGGCCCGATGTTGTAGGTGGCCGTACCCGTCATGGTGATCTCCGGCGTGCCGAGCCTGCCGACCGAGTCGGTCGGTATGCCGCCCAGCGGCGTATCGGAACGCTCGATCAGATAACCCGCCAACAAGCGCAGGTTCAACGATTCTTCCTGATCCGCGAAGAAGTTCGGTTCCATCCGGTAACGGCCTTCGAAGTCGACACCTTCCACCTTGGCCTGCGCCACGTTGATGAAGGTATTGAACACGCGGCCGATAAAGCCGGTAGCGGGGTCACGGTCGAACTGTTGACAGAGGCTGGCGTTGCCGTTGATCTCGCACTCATCGACGATACGCTGCACCCCAAGCGTGCTGATGGCGTCCTTGATCTCGATGCTGTACCAGTCGCTGGACAGACGCAGACCATCGATCCAGCGCGGCTCGTACACCAGGCCCGCCACCACGGTGTCGGCTTCTTCCGGCCGCAGGTTCGGGTTGCCGCCGGATACCGTGGTGATCTGGAAGCTGGTGTTGTTGAAGCGTGGATCGTTCACCGTGCCGCCACCGCCCTGGAAGTCGAAACGCTGGGCAAAGGTGGCTTCGCGCACGTCACGCGACTTGGTGGCGCGCAGGCGCAGATCTTCCAGCACCTGGAATTCCAAGCCACCCTTCCAGCTTTCGATACGGCCGATGCTGGAGTAGTCCGAGGAGCGGTACGCCAGGCTGCCATCCACGCGCTGCGGGCCGCTGTTGCTGCTGAACAACGGTATGTTCAACTCGCCGAACCATTCCCACACGTCGTATTGACCGCTTACGTCGGGCACGGTCGAGAACTGGTGCAGGTTGGCCGAGCCCCCGGTGTAGCCGGCGGGGATGCCACGGATACCGATCTCCGGCGCGTTCAGCGGCGGACCCAGCACGTCGACATCATACGGCAGGGCATGCTCGTTGAAGTCCTGGTCACGATAGGTCAGACCGGCAGCGAAGTTGATGGTGCCGGCCCAGATATCGATCAGGTCGCCGCTGAGCAACACTTCGGCGAAATCCTGGTTCACGTAGCTGTCGCCGATCTTCGGCGTGGTGAGGTAAGCGAGCGCCTGATCCGAAGCATTGCCATTGCCGAACACGTTCCAGGGCACGCAATCACGAATGGAGTTGTCGAGACCGACCGGCGACAGCAGCGGGTTGGTGCTCAGCGGCGGGCGGGTGCCGCCGGGCGCGCCGCCGGGAGACTCGACACGCCCGGGTACGGCGGCCTGCAACTGCGCCGGCGTGGGATCGTACAGCTGCACGTTACACACAATGGCGCCGGTACTCGGATCGCGCACGGAGTCGATGGCGAGGAACATACGGTCCACGCGGATTTCGTCGAATATGCCGGTACGCTTGTGCGATTCGCCGCTCTGCCAGGAACCGTGCAGGCTCCAGTCGTTGGAGAAGATGTAGTCGAAGCCCGCGCTCCAGGACACGGTGGTGAACACGCTGCGGTTATCGGAGCCGACGCCCGGCTCGTTCACGCCCTTGAAAGCGCCCAGTTTATGCAGCTGGAAGGAGTCGAGGCCGGCGTCGTCCATGGCGTCCTGCACGCTTTTTGGCAGGAAGGCGTTTTCACGGTAGATGGTCGCGTACCAACCGTCCTGCAGCGAGGCACCACCACGCTCGGATACGGTATTGGATTCGGAACGACCGATCATGACCTGTGCAAAGGCACTGAAATTATCGGTGAAATCGTATTTGACCGCGGCGAAACCGGTGCGCTGCACCGCCTCGGCGGTTCCCACCCCGCTGCCGAAAGCCCGATTGGCCACGTCACATTCCGGCCCGCCGGACATGGACTTGGTGGCACCGGACGCGCTTGGCGCCACGTAGTAGTCGCCTTCGATGAAGTCGCGCACATCCCTGCCGTCTTCCGTAAAGGTCATGCCATTCAGTGCGAACGGATTCAACCCCGAGTTGCTGGCGCTGCCTTTGCGTGCCCAGATCATCCCCGTCGGGGTATGTTCGTTGGAACACACGTTGGGGACGCTCAAACGCTGCGGGGTACCGATCGGGGCGCCCGGCTTCCAGTCGGGGTTGGTCACGTAGCCCCAGCGCTGGTACCAGTCGCCGTCGAGATCTTCCGGGTCGCGTGTCAGCTGGTTGATGTGCAGTGCCGACACCGAACCGATCACGTTCATTTTGTCGCCGATCTGGGTGCCGCCAGCCATCTCCGCGTTCCAGCGGAAACCGTCACCCTGCTCGGTGATACCGGTGCCGAGCGTGGCTTTCATGCCCTGGAACTCGCGATCGAGCACGAAGTTCGTTACCCCGCCGAGGGCGTCGGCGCCGTAGGCGGCAGATGCACCGCCGGTTACCACGTCAACGGTACGCATGAGCGAGGTGGGCAGGGTGTCGACGTTGACCGTGCCGCGCTTGTCGGCCGGCACCACACGCGAACCGTCGAACAGTACCAGCGTGCGGTTGGTCCCCAGGTTGCGCATGTCCAGATAGCTGCCGCCACCGTCGCCGAACAGCGGCGGACCGCCGCGCAAGGATGAGCCGTTGCCGAAGAACTGCGGAAGTGAATTGAGCTGCTCGGCGACGGTACTGCCTGGCTGGAATGACTGCAGCTCAGCGGGTGTCACAGTGGTGACGGGCGTTGGCATCACCATGCCGTCGGTGGCACGGATACGGGTGCCGGTTACCTGGATTTCCTCGAGATTTTGCTGCGCGAACAGTGGTGCGCTGAATACGCCCGCCGTCGCAATAGCCAAGACCATGGTCTTGTGCTTGAACGTCTTTGATGAACACTGCATCAAACTTTCCCCTCTGCGATGTGTTTGCGAATTGACTACGCATCGCCCTGCAGGCATAGCCGCGACCACGGCGATCGGAGAGGAGTGAGCAAAAATTATTGGTAGAGACCGCCCAGGCGCAGGCTGCAGGATCAGCGCCTGAGAGCAAAAAATATGACAGCTGAGCTCACACAGAGCATCGCCACCACTTTCTTCTTGTCTTCTCCCCTCTGCGCCGGATTATGGAATTGTGGTTCTTATAGTCAAGCATTTACTTCAGGCAATTAAGAACCAAACGGTTCGGTTCTAACGTCATTAATACAACTCATTCCCACAAAAAACGGGGCCCGAAGGCCCCGCTCCACAATCTGCCTGCGCGCCAGTGCCGGCCGCGCAGGGACATGCTCCAGTCCTCTAGAACGCCATGTTCAGGTTGATCTGGTAGCGCCGGCCGAACTCGTCGTAGCTCGACGGGATCGACTGCGCGCCCGCGCGAGTACCGTAGTTCGGCACGATCGGCGGCGGGCGGTCGAACAGGTTGGTGACGTTGAACGACAGCCGCCAGGTTGCCCCACTCTGCAGGTCGCCGTTGTAGGCCAGCTGCAGGTTGGTGTAGTTGCCGGAGGAGATGTCGAGGGTATCGACGTCCTTGCCGATCACCCAGCTCGAACTGGCGCCGGTGTTGCGGTTCTCCGTCGGCGCGATATAGCGCTGCTGCAGCTGGATGCTGTAGTTGCCCAGGCCGTAGGTGAGCGTGGCAATGGCAGTCAGGTCCGGCGTGGCGAGCCAGCCGGCCTGATCCAGCGGCGTGCCGCCAAGCGGCGTATCGGAACGCTCCTTGATGTAGCCGCCCAGCATGCGGAAGTTGAGGGTTTCCAGCTCCGAGTCGAAGAAGTTCGGCTCCATGGCGTAGGCCACTTCGAAGTCCACCCCTTCCACCTTGGCCTGGGCCACGTTCAGGTAGGTATTGAACACGCGACCGATGAAGCCGGTGGCCGGATCGCGCTCGAACTGGGCGCACAATGCCGCCACGCCGTTGATCTCGCACTCGTCCACGATACGCTGCACGCCAAGCGTGCCCACCGCATCGCGAATCTCCACGTTGTACCAGTCGGTGGACAGCCGCAGGCCTTCGAACCAGGACGGTTCGTACACCAGCCCCGCCACTACCGTATCGGCCTCTTCCGGCTTCAGGTTGGGGTTGCCGCCGGACACCGTGGTGATCTGGAAGTTGGTACCGTTGAAACGCGGGTCGTTGACCGAACCGCCGCCGCCCTGGAAGTCGAACCGTTCGGAGAAGGTGGCCTCGCGCACGTCGCGCGATTTGGTGGCACGCAGACGCAGGTCTTCCATCACCTGGAACTCCAGCCCGATTTTCCAGCTTTCCACCCGGCCTACGCTGGAGTAGTCCGACGAACGGTAGGCGATGCTGCTGTCCACGCGCTGCGGGCCGTTGTCCGCCACCCACAACGGCACGTTCACTTCGCCGAACCATTCCCACACGTCGTATTCACCGTCCACGTCAGGCACGGTGGAGAACTGGTGCAGGTTGGCCGACCCGCCGGTGTAGCCGGCCGGAATGCCGCGAATGCCGAGATTCGGCGCGTTCAGCGGCGGGCCCAGCACGTCGATGTCGCGCGGCAGCGCAATGTCGTTGAAGCTCTGTTCGCGATAGTTGAGACCGGCGGCGAAGTTGATGGTGCCGGCCCAGCCTTCGAGCAGGTCGCCGGTAAGCAGCAATTCGGCGAAATCCTGGTTCACGTAGCTGTCGCCCATCTTCGGCGTCATCATGTAATCCAGTGCCTGCTGGCTGGCGGTACCCTGCCCCATCACGTTCCAGGGCACGCAGTCGCGCACCGAGTTGTCCAGCCCGATCGGCGACAGCAGCGGATTGGTGCTCGGCGGGTTGCGCGTGCCGCCGGGCGAGCCGCCGGGCGATTCCAGACGTCCCGCCACCGATTCCTTCAGCTGTTCCGGCGTGGGGTTGTGCAGCGTGACATTACACACGATGGCGCCGGTGTTCGGATCGCGTACCGCGTCCATGGCCAGGAATACGCGGTCCACACGGATCTCGTCATAGATGCCGGTGCGCTTGTGCGATTCGCCGCTCTGCCAGGAACCGTGCAGGTCCCAATCGTTCGGCAGCACTGCATCGAAGCCCACGCTCCACGAATACGTGCCGAATACGCCCTTGTTGTCGCTGCCCATGCCAGGCTCCATGGAATCGCGCCAGGAACCCAGTTTGTGCAGTTGGAAGGAATCGATGCCGGCAGCGTCCATCGCCTGCGCCACGTTGGCGGGCAGGAAGGCGTTGTCGCGGAACACGGTGGCATACCAACCGTCCTGCAGCGAAACGCCGCCGCGATAGCTGATGAAGTTGGATTCCGAACGGCCCACCAGGCCCTGGGCAAACAGGCTGAGCGAGTCGCTGACATCGAACTTGATCGCGGTAAAGGCCGAACGGCTGACCACTTCGTTGCCGCCCACGCCGCTGCCGAAGGCACGATCGCCCACCGAGGCCTCGGGGCCGCCCGCCATGGACTTGGTGGAGCCGGAGCGGTTCGGCGCCGCGTAGACGTCGCCATGCACGAAGTTGCGCACGTCG
>DATMFX010000318.1:0-8566 GCA_035555995.1 Hyphomicrobiales bacterium
TACCACCGACACGCCTTCCACCGACGACAGCTTCTGCAGGATCTGCATGCTGATGAAACCATCGCTGTTGATCTGCGGGGTGATGGTGAGTTCGATGCCCACGTCGGTATAGCCGATGTTCTGAGTACTCACGCCATTGCCGATTATGGTGGTGCCATTGTTCACCGGCACGTTCTGCCCCACCTTGATCGAGCCTTCCTGCTTGTTGGTGGCCAGGATGGTGGGGCGCGCCAAGAGTTTCACTTCGTTGTCCTTGGCAATGGCGTTGAGCGTGGCGTCGATCTGCGCCGAGCCGTCCATGAAGGTGCGCGTGAGCACCAGGCCGGAGCCCGGAAGCGGGTCGCCGGTCACTTCATCGAAGATGTTGCCGGGCAGGAAGTTGGCGCTCAACCGTGCCGGGCCCGAGCCCAAGTTGCCCGATACACGCACCCAGTCGATGCCGAAACGCGTGCCTTCGGTAAGCGTCACCTGGCCGATCACCGCCTGGATCAGTACCTGCGCCGGCACCTTGTCGAGGCTACCGATGGTGCTGAGCAGTTGGCGATATTCACGCGGCGACGCGCGCACCAGCAGGGCATTGGTGTTTTCATCCGCCACCACATTGACCGTGATGTTGGCAGACACGGAATTGTCGCCACCCGCGCCCGCAGCGCCCGCCGCACCGGCAGCATCGGAGGCCGCAAACTGCGCCGTATCGTTCAGCGGCTGCGCGGGCTGTATGCCAAGCGGCGGTGGCTGCTGCGCCTGGTCCGGTACCAGTGGGCTGGCGAAGGGACGTGGCGTGGGGGGGGTGGCGCGCCGGGTCTGCTGATTGTCGGTGCGCTGTTGGCCGAAGGCGTTGTTGAGCGTTTGTGCCAGGTCCACGGCGTCAAGATTCTTTACCCGGTAGACGAACAGCTGCTCCGATTGCTCCTGGCTTGCCGCATCCAGCAGCCGCACCCAACGATCCACTTCCGTGAAGCCGCGCGCGGCGGGCGCCACCACCAGCACCGCATTCACCCGCTCCAGGCCCAGCACCTGATAGGAGGATTGTTCGCCTTCGATCAGCTGCAGCACGTTGGCCAGCTCGGTGGCCACGTCGGCGGCGCGGGAATTCTGCAGATCGTACAGGCGGATGCCCTGGTTCTGGAACGGATCGTCGTCGATCACGCGCAAGAGGGCATTGACCCGAGCCAGTTCCTGCGGCGTGCCGCTGATGCCGAGCAGGTTGGCCGGCCCCAGGCGGATGACGCTGCCTTGGGGCTGCAACATCGGATTGAGCACCGTTTCGGCAGCCTCTACCGAAATGTAGCGCAGCGGCGTGATCTGCAGCACTTCCGAGGCGGTGGCCTGGCCGAGGAATTCCGGCAGCACCAGTTCGGTGGGCACCTGCGAAGCATTGCGTTGAATCTGATACAGATTGCCGGCCTGCTCGATAGTGACGCCCGCGCTGCGCGCCAGCATGCGCATCAGCGGCCAGATGTCGGCATAGCGCAGCGGGTTGTCGGCGGAGGTGCGCAGGCTCACCTTGAAGTCGATGGTGGGATCGATCACCAGGTTGATGCCAAGCGCATCGCCGAGCTGTTCGAACACCACGCGCAGGTCTTCCTGTTCATAGTTCAGCTCCACCACGTCGTTGGTGGGCGGCGTGCCGGGCGGCGGCGTTTCACTGAAACGCCCCAACTGGATCACGCGGCCGTCGCGATTGATGTCGGCGGCCGCGTCCTCGGTGGACTCCGCCTGTACCTCCGGCGCCGTCGCCGTGGCGGCCGCGGGTAGCGGTTGCGTGATTACCGGCGCGGGCGGGGCACTTGGCGTTTGCTGCAGCGTGGAGCAGGCGCCGAGGCACAGGCTCAACAGCAGGGCCAATGCCGCGCGTGGAGCGGGTTGGAACGAGTTTGTAGCCACACGGCTCTCCATCAGAAATCGAGCGTATTCATGCTGAACACGGCGGACAGCATGACGATGAGAATGGCGCCCACCGCGATTCCCATCAGCAGGATCAGCGCCGGTTGCAGCGCATTCACCAGCCGCTGCATCGAATCTTTTACGTAGGTGTCGAAGGTCACCGCCAGCTTTTTCAGGATCGCGCCGGTGCGGCCGGATTCCTCGCCCACGGTGATCAGTTGGTGCAGCAGCAGCGGAAACTGCCGGGTGCGCGCCAGCGAGGCGCCAAGGCCGGTGCCGCCGCGCACGTCTTCCTCCACCTGCCGCAGGTGCTTGACCAGCAGGCTATTGTCGACCACGTCGCGCGCCACGCGCAGCCCTCGGATCAGGGGGATGCCGGCACCCAGCAGTGCGCCGAGCGTGCGGGTGAAAATCGCCACGTCGCGGTACAGCAGAATGTTGCCTACCAATGGCAGCTTGAGCAATGTGCTGTCGAGCGCCAGACGGCGCTCGGGGTCGTTGTGCAGCCAGCGCCACCAGGCATGCAGCGCCAGGCCAAACGGTACCACCAGCCAGCCGTAGTATTTGATCGCGGCGCTCAGGTTCAGCAGAAACTGCGCCGAGGGCGGTATTTCATTGCCCACGTCGCGAAAGATCGCAGCGAACTGTGGAATCACGAACACCAGCAGCAGCGTTACCGACAGCACGCCCGTCACCAGCAGCACGATAGGGTAGGTAAGCGAAGAGATCACGTGCCGCCGTGTGGCCTCCGCCGTTTCCAGAAACTGCGCCAGGTCGGGCAGCAGCTGATCCAGGATGCCGCCGGTTTCACCCGCGCGCACCAGGTTCACGTACAGGCGCGAGAACACCTCGGGGCGCAGTTCCATGGCATCCGCCAGGCTCTTGCCTTCCTTCACTTCGCGCCGCAGGGAGGCCACCAGGCGCTTCATGTGGTCTTTTTCGGTGATGCCTTCGAGCAGAGAGAGCGCCTTGTCGATCGGCACCCGCGCTTCGACCAGCGTGGTCAGCCCATTGGTGAATTCCACCAGATCGGCGTTCTTGATGCGGCCGTCGGCGGCCACCTGCGCCTGCGCGCTGGTGGCCTTGAGCTTGAGCGGGGTGAGCTTGCGCGCCTGCAGTTGCGCCACCGCCTCGCGCTCGGATTCCGCGCTGAGGTGGCCGTTCTGTAGATTCCCGGCGGCGTCGCAAGCCTGATATTGATAGAACTGAACGCTCATAGCACGCGCGTCACCCTGACCACCTCTTCCGGCGTGGTCACCCCCAAGCGCAATTTATCCAGCGCATCCTCGCGCAGCGTCAGCATGCCTTCGCTGATCGCCTGCTTGCGGATCACGTTGGCGTCGGCGCCGCTGGTGATCAGATGGCGGATTTCATCGGACATCATCATCAATTCATACAACCCCACACGGCCACGGTAGCCGGTGCCGCCGCAGCGTTCGCAGCCCTGCCCGCGCCAGAGCAACGGCCAGTCGAGCGCATCCACATCCAGCACCAGCGCTTCGTCCTGCGTCATGGGCGCCTGCTCGCGACAGTCGATACATACGCGGCGCACCAGGCGCTGTGCCTGGATGGCCAGCAGGCTGGAACTGATCAGATAGCTTTCCACGCCCATGTCCTGCAGACGGGTGACCGCGCCGGCGGCGTCGTTGGTATGCAGCGTGGAAAACACCAGATGGCCGGTAAGCGCGGATTCGATGGCGATTTCCGCGGTTTCGTGGTCGCGAATCTCGCCGATCATCAGAATGTCCGGGTCCTGGCGCACGATGGAGCGCAGTCCCGCGGCGAAGCCGAGGCCGATGGCGGGGTTCACCTGGATCTGGGTGATGCCGGCAAGCTGGTACTCCACCGGGTCTTCCACGGTGACGATCTTGTGTTTTTCGCTGTGGATCTTTTCCAGCGTGCCGTACAGCGTGGTGGTCTTGCCGCTGCCGGTGGGGCCGGTGATGAGAATGAGGCCGTGCGGCTGGGTGATCACGCGCAGGTAGTTTTTCAGCACGCGCTCGGGCATGCCGAGATCGGCCAGCTCGATGGACAGATCGGCACGGTCGAGAATACGCAGCACGATGGATTCGCCAAGCACGCCGGGCAGGGTGGACACGCGCATGTCCAGGTCGCGGTTGCCGATGCGATAGTCGATGCGGCCGTCCTGCGGCAGGCGTTTTTCGCCGATGTCGAGCTTTGCCATCAGCTTCAGGCGCGAAGCCACCGCCGATTGGATGCGCACCGGCAGGCGTTCGATACGGGTCATGATGCCATCCACGCGCACTCGCACTTCCAGGTAATCCTCGTTCGGCTCGAAGTGGATGTCGCTGGCGTTGAGGTCCAGTGCGCGCGCAAACAGGTGATTCACCAGGCGGATGATCGGCGCTTCGGAATCGGTGTCGGCAAAATCCTCGTCTTCGCGGAAAGCCCCGTAGGCGTCGTCCTCGGCGTTGATCTGCGGCGACAGGTCGGCGCGCCAGTGCCGGATGAGCCGCGCCACTTCCTCGGGGGTACCGGGACGAAAGCTGACGTGTTCACCCACCACGAAACGCACCTTGGCGCGATAGTCGATGCCCGGCAGTTCGGCAAACACCAGCGCCGCGCTCTGATTGAAATCGAGCGCGGGCGCGATGGATGCCGGTTCGAGCAACTGCGAGAACACCGGCAAGGTCATGGGTTTCATACGCTACCTCCCGCTCATGGCCGCCGGGGCGAAGCCGGCCACGACGATGTTGCCGCTGTACTGGCGGCGCGTGCGGTTGATGGTAAAACCCTGCACGAACAGTCTCGGGCGCATTTCCTGCAAGGCGGTCAAGAATGGCAGGATGTCGTTCTGGTCCAGCGTAAAGCTCATTTCCTGGGTCACCATCAGCCAGTCGCCGGTGTAGCTGTACTTGGCCACGTTCATCTCGCGTACTTCCAGCCCTGCCTTTTCCACCGCCACGCGCAGCGAACGCTGCACGTTGTTGCCTACCAGGTTGGCGTCGCTGCCGCTGAACACCCAGGCCTGCAGGTCGGCCACCTCCAAGGTTTTCTGCTGCTGCCGTTCCTGCCATTCTGCGGTGGCTTCGCTGAGCGCCCGGTAGCGGTCGATGCGTTCCTGCAGTAAAGCGACGTCATCGCGGCCCTGGCGGTAATACTGCGCGATGCCGGGTACGATGCGCACCGCAAGCACCAGCGCGAACACCAGCGCGGCCACCAGCACCAGCTGTCGTTCGCGGCGATTCATGGTGCGGGCTGCGGGCTGGGGGGATAGCGGGTTTCATAGCCCGGAAAATCCACGTTGCTGAGATTCATGCGAATACCGAAGCGCGCGCCAAGATTGCTGCTGGCGTCGGCGCTGCTGCGGCTTTGGTTCACGCCATAGAATTCTTCGTGCTGCGACAACTGCTCGATCAGAAGCGCGGGATCCTGCGCGAAACCGGTAATGTCCACCACGCCCTTGTTCAGGGAAAACGTGGAAAGCGAGCTGTCGATGTAGGTGTTGAGAATCAGGAGCACGCTGCCCAGGTCCTGGCGCGGATACTCCAGCACCGCACCCCATTGGTTTTCCATGGCGATCACCGCCGCCTGGCTTTCCCGCGCCTCGCTCGACAATTCCAGATACTGATCCAGTTCGCGCTCCAGCCACGCCTTGCGCAACGCATTGTTCAAAAACGGCAGGCACAACAGCGCCACCACCGCCACCGCGGCCACGGCCGCGCGCCGCTGCTGTTGCCGGCGGATGGTCTTGCGGCCGGCGGTTTCCGCCTGGTGCGGAATGAAACTGTACCCGCGCAGCGGTCGGATGCAGCGCCGCAGTGCGCTCCAGTCTTCACGCGTGGCGGCCTTGCGCTGCGGTGCGCCACCGGCACGTGCGGTTTCCTGCTGCCACTGCTGCTGGAAAACGTCCTGGCTCAGGTCGCGTTGACTCACGGTAAAACAGGCAGTGAGCTGACCTTGCTGGTAGCAGAGATGATTGCGGTGCGTGGCGTCGCTGTCTTCCACCACCTGTGGCTCGGGTATATCGCCTTCTTCCAGCAATGCCAGCGAACGCGGCATCAGCGCGCCAAGCAGCAGGTCCTGTGCCCGGAAGCTTTGGTACAGCGCATTTGCCGCCGCCACCGGATACCACAGCGCCACGCCGCTGCCCTGGTTGCCGGCCAGGCCAAGCAGCAGCGGTTCGTCATGCGCGGGCAGCAGGGTGTGAGCCTGGAGGGAAAGCGCGGAGCGCAGCAGTTTTTCGCCGCTGACGTTCAACTGGTAATGGGTGGCGACGAAGTGCGAAGGCGGTAGCAGGAGCAACAGAGTGGGCGCGGGACTTCTGCCGCCAAGCAGGCTGCGCGCGGCGCTGGCCAGCGTTTCCGCAAAGGTGCTGTCTTCCTGGTGAACGAGGGGGCGGTATTCGCCGGTGGCGGTGTTGATGAGGGTGTCGTCGTGCAGCACGAGGCTGACGTCGATGCTGTCGAGCACGGCGCGCTGGGTGGACGCCACCTGCATCGCACGCAGGCCAGCGCCGAGGTCGGCCAGCGACAATGCGTTGAGTTTTGCCCGTAATCCCTTCATTTGCCTGCGCTTTCCCACGGCTGGGGCGCCGATTATACGTAATGGTATCGGGGCCACCTAATTCGCGGAGATTCTGGTTACATTTTTCGTACGTGGCTTTGTGTACCGTGGCCCGTTTTCAGTCTGTCGCAGCGGCTTGGTTGGACAGGTTTTCGGGGGCACGCTGCAAGCACATCCCTGTGGCGCTCGGCTCCGGGCCATCCCTGGCCCTACGACGTCCCCCGAAAACCTGTCCAACCAAACCGCTGCAGGCTTCGGGCATCCCGCTCCGCACGGCATCGCACTCCACAAACAAAAACGCCCGTGCGGTGGGCACGGGCGTTTTTGTTAATGCGTTCTTTGCGGAATCTTAATTTCCGCGCTCCTGCTGGATCAGGAAATCCGCCACTTTCAGCATGTCCGCCTGGGTGGCCACGGCGCCGCCGGCGCTGACGCGGTATTTGCCGTTGACGATCAGGTTGGGTACGCCGTTCACCTTGTACTCGCGCATCCTGGTGCCGGCTTTCTTCACGGCGGAGGTTACGGAGAAGGACGACCAGGATTTATCGAAATCCTCCTTGCTCACACCCTGCTTCACGAACATGTCGCGGATCGCATCTTCGGTCTGCAGATAATTGCCCTTCTGGTGGATCTCGTTGAAGGCCGTCGGGGTGATCTTGTCCAGTACGCCCAGGTCTTGCGCGGCGTAGTAGATCTGCGCGTGGACTTCCATCAACTGGTTCCACATGCCGGGGCTCTGCACGAACACGACGTCTTCAGGGAGTTTTTCCACCCAGGCTTCGATCAGCGGCTCGAACGCGTAGCAGTGTGGGCAGCCGTACCAGAACACTTCGGTGATCTCGATCTTGTTCGGATCCACGGTGCGCACCGGCGGATCGATCGTCTCGAAGTGGGTGCCTTCCACGTACAGCGCCGGCTGGGCGTTGGCGCTGACGGCGCCGGTGAGCAGCACGGCCAGCACCAGCAAGGGTTTGATCAGTGATTTCATGGGGTTGCTCCCTGGTTTTTTCGCGTCTGGAATGGGAAAGACCCGGCGCGGACAAAGTTCTTTCAGCGCGCCGAGTATGCCACAAGACCATATAAAAAATATAAAAAGGACGCCTCGACGCGCCCTTTATACCGTTGCCCAATGAACCGTCCCTGAACCGGGAAGGCGGCGCCGGGCCTGGTTGCCCGGCAATGACCCGGATCAGCGCACGCCGAACACGTAGGAGGCAAGCGCGGCGATTTCGGTGTCGCTGAGCCGCGCGGTGATGTCGCGCATCACCGAGGAGTCGTCGTTCACCCGCACGCCGCCGCGGAAGGCCTTGAGCTGGGCTTCGATGTAGCCGGGATCCTGGCCGCTGAGCGCGGGGTAGCCGGCGGCTTCCAGGCCCTTGCCGTCCACGCCATGGCAGGCGGAGCAGGCGGCGACGCCGATGTCGGCATTGCCGGCGCGGAACAGGATTTCGCCAAGCTGGCGTTTTTCCGCTTCCACGGCGCCCAGGGCGATTTCCTGGCTGCCGTACCAGGCGGCGATATCGGCCAGATCCTGATCGTTGAGATTGGTGAGCATGCCGGTCATCAGCTGCACTTCGCGCACGCCGCCCTTGATGTCCTGCAACTGCTTGAGCAGGTATTTTTCGCCCTGGCCGCCCAGTTTGGGCACGTCGGGCAGCAGGCTGTCGTTGCCGCTTTCGCCGTGGCAGGCGAGGCAGACGGTAATCTTGCCCTTGCCGGCCTGGGCATTGCCTTCGGTCTGGGCCAGTGCGGGAGAAGCGACGAGGGTGACAAGCAGCGCGGCGGCGATGCTTTTCACAACGGCATGGATGGTCACGGTAACGATACCTTTCTCTCTGAGCTGTGAATCTATCTGAGCTGTGAATTCCGAGGGGCCCGGCAGACGAAGCGGCTTCGTGGGTTGCCGGGAATGGGCCGGGCGTGCCGGGCCACTGTGCTAGAATCCCTTGGTTTTTGGGCGGGCGGATTATACCCCAAGCCCCGCGCCGTGCCCAATTGACTTCAACGGCGGCACGCCTCCTTCCCACCGCGCCAGGATCGTCATGTCAGCTTCCAGTTCCCCCGCCACCATCGATTACCACCAGGCCAGCTATTACATTAGCGCCAGCCGGCTCGACCAGTGCCCTACCGAGAGCGTGGCGGAGGTGGCCTT
>DATMFX010000319.1:0-6365 GCA_035555995.1 Hyphomicrobiales bacterium
GGTGGAAGGCGAGTTCGCCGCAAGCGACCTGGATATCAAACCGTTCGGTTGAATTCCGGAATTGCTGAAGTGAGCCTGGGGCGCAATCAGCGCCCCAGCAGTTCGATGCCCACGCCCCAGCTGTGGGAGTAGTTGTAGTAGTCCACCAGGTCGCTGTTGTAGCCGCTGCGGGTCCATAGCTGGATCGGCAGCCCGAAGAAGTTGCTGGTTAGTTCCAGCGTGGTGGTGGTGTTGTCGAAGGGATTCGAATAACCGGTGTCCTGGCTCAGGGTCAGTCGCTGGAAGCAGATGAAGCTGTTGCCGCTCAGACAGCGGCTGCCGCCGAAGTCGTAGTCGAAGGCCAGCGTGATGCCGTCGTATTGCTGGCGCGGACGGTTGCGGTAGCCGTCGTCTTCCCAGGTGGCGTAATCCTCGATGCCGTGCTGGAACGGACCGTCCGACAGATAGTGGCGCAGCTGCACGCGCGTGGCGAGCCGCAGATCCCATTCCTTGCGCCATTCGACGAAGCTGTAGTCCCAGCCGCGGCTGATGCCGTCGCGGGCATAGGCTTCGGCACGCAATTGCGGTTCGCCAGCGTCGAGGTAGGCCTGCACGGCGCGCTGGTAGCTGGCCTGGGTATCGATCTGCTGGCCATTGGATTCGTGTGCCAGCCCCACGTCCATGTAGCTGCCGCTCGAACTCCAGGTGCGCACGAACAGCGTGGGGTTGAAGCGCCGCGCCACCACCGGCGCCGATTCGCGCGAGCCGATATACTGCGAAAAACGTCCGGTGAAGGAAAAGTAGGGTTGGATGAAAAGGCCGTTCTCTTCGCCCGTCAGCTTGTCCACGCCTTTGGAAACGGCGCTGTAGGCGCGGTTGAGCAGCATGGAGTTCTGGAACAGCGGGTGTTTTACCGACACGGTGAAGTCCATGTAGTAGTCGCTGATGTCGTCGCTGTCGGAACGCGCCATCAGGCGGGTGGGCTCGTAGCCGGTAAGCGCGGAATTCTGCGCCATCACTTCCTGGCGGGTGGCGACGCTGGCGGCGTCCTCGGTGATCGTGGCGGTGGCCACGATGGCGAGCACCGGCAGGATCTGCAGTGTCTGGCACTTGGCGTACGTCAGGTAGCCGGGGGCATCCTCCACGTAGAACACTGCGAAATTGCTGCGCATCACGTCCGGCTGTACCACCAGGCTGATGTGCGTGTCGCCGCGGAAGAATTCCAGGCGGCGGAAATCGTTGCGCGGCGGTTCCACCACGCGCTGCCGGTCGCTGCAAAGCTGCTCGAAATCGTAATCGATCAACCGGCTCAGGATGAACTGGCTGTCCAACTCGGTGAGCTCGGCCGCCAGTCCCTCGCTGTCGGTGATGGCGGGGGGCAATTGCGCCAGCACGGACGTGCTCAAAACGCAGCAACCAAGCAACAAGGCAGAACGGGGCATCATGTGGACTCCGGGGCAAAAACGGGGATGCGCAAAATGGGAAGCACGGCACACTGGGGGAGTTTCTGGGCTTTCCGATCGTGACTACAATGAACGGCCGGTTCAGGTAGGAAGGAATACATGATGCGAATCATTTGTGTCGGCCTGCTACTTTGCCTGCTTCAAGCCTGCGCCGTCAATCCCGTGACGGGGCGCAACGAGCTTTCCATCGTTTCCGAGGCGCAGGAACGCAGCATCGGCGCGCAGCAGTACGGGCCCGCCCAGCAAAGCCAGGGTGGCCAGTACGAGGTGGACGAAGGCCTGACCCGCTACGTCAGCCAGGTGGGGCAGCGCATTGCCGCGGTGAGCGACCGGCCGCTCGACTACGAATTCGTGGTGCTCAACAACGGCGTGCCCAATGCCTGGGCCTTGCCCGGTGGCAAGATCGCCGTCAACCGCGGCCTGCTGGTCGAGCTGAACAACGAAGCCGAACTGGCGGCGGTGCTGGGACACGAGGTGGTGCATGCCGCGGCGCGTCATGGCGCTCAGGCGATGACGCGCGGCACCCTGCTGCAGGGCGCGTTGCTAGTGGGAATGGTGGCGGCAAGCGGCAGTGAATATGCCGACTACGTGGTGGGCGGCTCGATGCTTGGCGCGCAGTTGATCACGCAGCGCTATGGCCGCGACGCCGAGCGCGAATCCGACCATTACGGCATCGAATACATGGTGCGCGCCGGCTACGATCCCCGTGCGGCGGTCAGCCTGCAGCAGACTTTCGTGCGCCTGTCGGAGGGCCGCGATCCCGGCTGGCTGGAAGGGTTGTTTGCCTCGCATCCGCCGTCGCAGGAACGGGTGCGCAACAACCAGGCGCTGGTCAACCAGTTGCTGCCCACGCTGTCCGGCCGCGATCTGGAACTGGGCGAACGGCGCTACCGCGACGCCACCGCCTTTCTGCGTGATACCAGGCAGGCCTACGATCTGTTCGAGGAAGCGGAACGCGCCGTCGGCAGCGACGAGTTGGAACTTGCCATGGACAAGGTGGAACAGGCGATTGCCCTGGTGCCGCAGGAAGCGCGTTTTCTCGGCCTGAAAGGCGACATTCTGGTGTACCAGCGCCGTTATCGCGAAGCGGTGCCGGTCTACGACCAGGCGCTTGCACTGGACGACGATTACTTCGATTACTACCTCGGACGCGGCGTGGCGCGTGCCCGCCTCAACCAGGGCGCGGCGGCGCGCCGGGATCTGGAACGCAGCAGCGAACTGCTGCCTACCGCGATTGCGCAGAACGAACTGGGCAAACTGTCATTGGCGGCGGGCGACCGCAATGCGGCCAAGACCTATTTTTCCACGGCGGCAATGGCGCAAGGACTGGTGGGCCAGGAAGCCGCCACCTCCTTCATGCAGCTGGACCTGAGCGACAATCCCGCCCGCTACGTGCAGGCCCAGGCGCTGGTGGATCGCAGCGGCCGGATTCATGCCCGTGTGTTCAATCAAAGTCCGGTAACGCTGCGCGACGTGCAGATTCAAGTGTCGGCATTGATTGATGGCCAGGTGCGGCGGCAATTGCTGCGTGTTGCCACCTTGCCGGCCAACCGCGCCGTCGACGTGGCCTCGCAACTGGGTTTTGCCAGGGGCAGCACCTGGACGCCGGACATGCTGGCGGCGCAGGTGGTGGCCGCTGAATTGTAGGTTGGATCGATGGGTCAATTATCCGATTCGGCTTTTTCCCGCACGAAATCGACGAAACGCTGAAAGTCGGCAAGCGGCATGAAGCCGCTGCTCAGATACCCGCCCATCACGTAGCTCGGCACGCTGTTGATGCCGTAGCGCCGGCAACGCGCCCAGGCTTCATCCACGTCCTCGCTGTGGCGGCGCGTTTGCAATACCTGTTCGGCCTCCGCCACGTCCAGGCCCGCCTGTTCCACCAGGGGCAGCAGTACCGCGGAGTCCGCCAGGTTCTGGTCGTGCACGAAATAGGCGCGATAGAGCAGGGCGTCGAGCGGGCGCCCTTCGCGCTGGGTATCGGCCCACAAGGCCAGTTCCTGCGCGAGGCGGCTATTGTAGGTGTAGCGCCGTTCACCGTGTTCCAACCCAAGCTCGTCCATGACGGCGTAGAGCTTGCGGTGAATGTCGCCGAGGTCGCGGCCCGGCAGCAGTTCGGCAAGCGGTAGGCCCTCGGGCGGCGTGTCGGGATGCAGCGGAAAGGGGGTGCGGCGCACCGTCAGCGTTTCCTTGGCGGTGAACTGCGTCAGCACCGCATTGCCCAGGTAGCACCAGGGGCAGACGAAATCCGTGAACAGTTCGAGCATTGGCGTCTTGTCTGTGGCTGTCATGTAACCTCACGCGATAGTGGATTCGAAACGGCCGAGCGCGCGGTTCTTGCGCACCTGGTGCCAAGGAAAGCAGACGCCGTTCATGGCAATGTAGACTCCGGGTTCCAGAATTTGCGCCAGCGCCACGGCGGCGCCAAGGTTGAAGATCGCATCCGAGCCTGCGCAGGTGGCGGGCACCATGGCGCCGGTGAGCACGATGGTCTTGGCCAGCGCCGCTTCGGCAAGCACGCGCGCGGTATGGGTCATGGTGTCGGTGCCGTGGATCACCACCAGGTGCTGTTCCTCCACCGCGCGGCACTGCTGCAGTAGCGCGGCGCGGTCATCGTCGTCCATGTCCAGGCTGTCCTTGAGCAGCACTGTGCTCACCCGGTGTTCAATCTGGCAGCGTGCCTGTTGCAACAGCTGCGGCAGGTGCGTGGCACCGAAACCCAGCGTGCCGTTCACCGCGTCGTATTGCTTGTCGAATGTGCCGCCGGTGGCGAGGATGTGCAGGGCCATGAAGATTCCCGTGAGCGTTGCCGTGAAGCGTGGACGCAGCATAAACAGCCATGGGCAGGCGGTCCAGCGGCTCATTGGGTGGGCGGTTCATCCTGCTTGTTTTTCGAGGTTACCGTGAGCCAGTCGAGCACCACGCCCGACACCGAGTTGTAGCGCGCCACGCGCAGCACCAGTTGCAGCACTTGCGGGCGGGTGCGCAAACGCGGTTCCTCCGCGCGCGGGATGAACCACAGCAGCACCAGTGCGCGCAGCAGCCCGCTGGCGATGAACACGATGAAGAGCGCCGAAGGCAAGGGCCATGGCAGCCAGGCGTTCAATGCCGGAGAGACTGAAGCGATATAGCCGCCAAGCACGCCGCCGACGAAGATCAGCAATGCCGCGCATATCGCCTGAATGGCGGCGTAGGTGGCGAAGTTGGTCTGGTGCGGGCGGATGTCGTACAGGTAGTTGGCGATGGTGAGGTTGAACCCGCTCCAGGCCAGGCCCGACACCAGCTGCACCAGCAGCAGGTAATAGAAATCGGCGGAAAACAGCCACAACAGCGGCACCACCGGAATGGCGATGCTGCAGGCCAGCATCACGAAGCGCGCGCCGTGCCGGTCGCTCACCGTGCCCCAGTGGCGCAGCGTGACGAACTGCGTGGCGATGGACGCTATGAGGTTGAGCGTGTACTGGAAATAGGTCCAGTGCAGTTCGTTGAGCATGTACACCGCGAAGAACGGCGCCGACACCGCCACCGCGCCCTGCATGCCGGCCACGTACAGGGTGTAGTTGCGAAAGGTGCGATCGCCGAGCGCCTGCGGAAACACGCGCAGTGTATTGAAGAACTGGCTGGCGCCGCTGGTGGGCGCCTGCGGATCGGGATCGTGCATGCGCCAGAGAAAATAGCAGGACAGCGCGCGCCCGATGGCGGCGATGAAGAACAGGAAACAGAAGCCGGCCCAGGCCAGGTCGTAACGGGCGGCGAAGCTCATGAAGAGGCCGCCGGCCAGGAATACCGCAAGCGAGGCGCCCATGGTCAGGCGGCTGCGGGCGGCGAAGAACTTGCCGCGCTGGCTCTGCGGCACCATGCTGCCCATCCAGGCGCGCCATTGCGGCTGGATCATGTGCGAACTGCCGTGGTAGAGAATCACCAGATGGATCAGCGCTTCCATCAGGCCGGGACGGCGCACGGTGGCGAGAAAGGCGAAGCAGAACATCACCGAAGTCTGCAGGATGGCGGTGAACAGCACGATGCGCCGGCGCGTGAGATAGTTGCCGATCCAGACCGACACCAGTTGCATCAGCGAGCCCATCAGCGGCGGAATCGCCGTCAGGTAGCCCATCTGCAGGCTGGTGGCGCCCAGGTGCAGGGCAAAGGCATTCATGAAGTTGTCGCAGCTGGCCGTCATGGCCGAGGATGCCACGGCTTCCTTTTGCGAAAAGGCCAGCGATTGCAACAGGCGGTGCCGGTGTTGGCGAGTAGGGGGAGGAGCCGGTATTGCCGGGGAGTCTGCGCTGTTCATGAGCCTGGGCGACGACGAGACGCCGTCATTATCCGGCATCGCGGCAGCCTTACCAAGCGCGCGGCAAACGGTTCTATACTGCGTGCTTCCTGTTGTGTGAGTCAGATCATGAATCAGATCATTCGCGTTTCCCGTACCGGTGGTCCCGAGGTGTTGCAGCCGGATGTGCAGCGGTTGTCGAAACCGCGTGCCGGCGAAGTGCAGGTGCGCATCCTGGCGGCCGGCGTCAATTTCGTGGACACCTACTATCGCAGCGGTTTGTATCCCAGCGCGCTGCCGTTCATTCCCGGCAGCGAGATGTGCGGCGAGGTGGTGGCGCTTGGCGGCAAGGTCAGCGATTTCGCCGTTGGCGACCGGGTGGCCACCGCCACCGCGCGCACCGGCTGTTATGCGCAATACGTCAATGTGCCCGCCACCAAACTGGTGAAGGTGCCGAAAGGGCTGGAACCTGAACGGGTGGCGGGCATGATGCTCAAGGGCATGACGGCACAGTATCTCCTGCGGCAGGTCTACAAGGTGGGCGCCGACGATACCATCCTCGTACATGCCGCCGCCGGCGGCGTGGGGCAGATCATGGTGCAATGGGCCAAGGCGCTCGGCGCCACGGTGATCGGCACCGTGGGATCGCC
>DATMFX010000320.1:0-7504 GCA_035555995.1 Hyphomicrobiales bacterium
GAGGTGGATTGGGAAGCCAATGCACGCGAGTTCGTCAACAAGCTCGGCCTGGGCTTCAACCCCTACACCACACAGATCGAACCGCACGACTACATCAGCGAGCTGTTTGCCGCCTGCTGTCGCTTCAACACCATTCTCATCGATTTCGACCGCGACGTATGGGGCTACATTTCGCTCGGTTATTTCCGCCAGAAACTGGTGGCCGGCGAAGTGGGTTCGTCCACCATGCCGCACAAGGTCAACCCGATCGACTTCGAGAATTCCGAAGGCAACCTGGGGCTGGCCAATGCGGTGATGCAGCACCTGGCGGAAAAACTGCCGCTGTCGCGCTGGCAGCGCGACCTGACCGATTCCACCGTGCTGCGCAACATCGGCGTGGGCTTTGCCCACAGCGTGCTGGCCTGGCAGTCCACGCTCAAGGGCTTGAGCAAGCTCTTGATCGACACGCCGCGCATCGCCGCCGATCTCGACGCCAGCTGGGAAGTGCTGGCCGAAGCCATCCAGACCGTGATGCGCCGCTACGCCGTGCCCGAGCCGTATGAGAAGCTCAAGGCGCTCACGCGCGGCCAGCGCATCGACGCGCAGACGCTTGCCGCCTTCGTCGACCAACTCGACATTCCGGCCGCCGCCAAACAGGCATTGCGTGAATTGCGGCCGGAACGCTACATCGGCTCCGCCGACACCCAGGCGCGGCGCGTGTGAAGCACTCGCCGCTGCGCTTTCGCAATTTTTCGCCCGCGCGCTTCCTCGCTCGCCACTGGCAGCGCGAGCCGCTGCTGATCAAGGGCGCCCTGCCCGATTGGCAGGATCCGCTCACGCCCGAGGAACTGGCCGGCCTGGCCTGCGAGGAAGGCGTGGAAGCCCGCCTGGTAGCGAACCGCGGCAAACAGTTCCGCCTGCGCAGCGGCCCCTTCGCCGAACACGATTTCACCAGCCTGCCGGACAAGAACTGGACACTGCTGGTCCAAGCCGTGGATCACTACCTGCCCGAGGTCAAGGCGCTGTTGCAGTGCGTGGACTTCCTGCCCAGCTGGCGCATCGACGACGTGATGATTTCCTATGCGGCGCCGGGCGGCGGCGTGGGTCCGCATTTCGACTACTACGACGTCTTCCTGGTGCAGGGCCAGGGCCAGCGCACCTGGCAGTTGGGACAGCGCTGCCAGGCCACCGACGAACTGCGCACCGCCAGCGGCCTGAAACTATTACGGGATTTCCAGCCAAGCGCCGAATACGTGCTGGAACCCGGCGATGTGCTCTACGTGCCGCCCGGCCTCGCGCACTGGGGCGTCTCGCACGATCAAAGCCTGTGCTACTCCCTCGGTTTCCGCGCGCCGGCAGTGGCCGACATGCTGCTGGGTTATACCGATCAGTTGGCGGATGAACTGTCGCCGGACCAGCGCTACGAAGACCCACCGCTGAAACCCGCGCCGGCTGCCGGCGAAATCGACGCCAAGGCACTGGCCCAGGTACGGCGCCTGCTGAACGAAGCGTTGAACGACGAGCACGCCCTGCTGCGCTGGTTCGGCGCCCTGCAGACCCGCCCCCGCTACCCCGAACTATTGGCACCGCTGCGCCGTCCGCCGCCGCTCGAACACGACACGCAGCTGATGACTCACCCTGGCTCGCGCATCGCCTGGCACGAAAACACCGACCGCCTGTTCTGCTTCATCGACGGCGAATGCCTGGAGCTGCCTGCCAGCGCCACGCTGCGACGCCTACTCCCGCTGCTGTGCGCCCACGCCGAACCGTTCCAGGCGGGTCCTTTCCTGCGCAATAAATCTAGCCGCGCTTTACTGGAACAGTTGATTGTTCAAGGAAGAGTGTTGTTGGTGTAATTAGGTTTTTAGGCTTTGGCCCGCATCGATCCCGAGAGCCTCTGGCGTCCCTTTTGACTAACCAGGGGACGCTGCAAGCACATCCCTGTGCCGCTCTTATGCGGCCATCCCTGGCCGCATACGCCCCTGGTTAGTCAAAAGCGACACCAGAGGCTTACGTTGTACTTCAGTGCTACGCACCAGAATGCAGACGGCAGGGGCAGCGAAGCGATTATTTCCAGTCTTTAAAAATGCGATGCCGTGCGTAACCTCGATGTATGGGGCTTGCAGCGGTTTGGCCAGAGAGGCTTTCGGGGGACGTCGTAGGGCCAGGGATGGCCCGGAGCCGAGCGCCACATGGATGTGCTTGCAGCGTGCCCCCGAAAGCCTCTCTGGCTAAACCGCTGCGACAGATCCGACCCGGACCACCCTACAAATCAACCCCCCTTACTGCCGCACTCCTTCGATAGCCAGCAGAAGCCGCAGTTCAGAAACCGGGCTCAAGCCGATGCCGTAGTCGGCCACATCCAGTACCGTATCCGCCTCGAACCCCACACGGTAGTCCCCAAACGGCGTTTCGCCTTCACCCGTTTTCACCGCCTCGAAACTGATTTCACGCGTCACCCCATGCAGGGTGAAATTGCCCATGATGTGCAGCTTGCCATTGCCCATGTCCATCACGCTGGTGCTCACGAAGCCCGCTTCAGGAAACTTCGCCACGTCCAGATAATCCGCGGTGCGCAGATGCGTATCGCGCTCGGCGTGGTTGGTATCGATGCTGGCCGGGTCGATGCTCACTGTGATGGTCGAGGCCGCCGGATTGGCGGCGTCATAGGAAAAATTGCCCGAGATATCGTTGAAGCGCCCCCACAGCGCGCTCACGCCCACGTGTATCGCGCGAAAACTGACGGAACTGTGCATGCCGGCACCGCTGCCGTCGATCACATAATCCGCCGCCTGCACGGGGCCGACCAGACACAGCGCCAAACCCACTCCCAGCAGTTTTTTCATATAAGAAGCTCCACAAACAATAAGGGCAAAGAAAAATCGAAGCGTATGCGCGCGAGCAAGTTACACGAAGCATTCTGTAATCTCAATTTGGCCCAGGCGAGGCTACCCGTATAATAGGCAGGCATGTCAGCCCTTACCTCGCATCCCTCCAATCACGCACACCGTTCCCCGTCACGGCGCTTCTGCGTTGCGCCCATGATGGATTGGACAGACCGCCATTGCCGGTATTTCTTGCGGCTGTTGAGCCGTCATGCCCTGCTCTATACCGAAATGGTCACCACCGGCGCCCTGTTGCACGGCGACCGCCAGCGCTTTCTGGCCTTTCACCCGGACGAGCTGCCGCTGGCCTTGCAGGTAGGCGGCAGCGTGCCCCAGGAGCTGGCCGCCTGCGCCGCGTTTGCCGAAGCCGAGGGCTACAGCGAGATCAACCTCAACGTGGGCTGCCCTTCCGACCGCGTGCAGCACAACCGCATCGGCGCCTGCCTGATGGCGGACCCCGGCCTGGTGGGCGACTGCGTGGCCGCGATGCGCGAGCGCACCCAGTTGCCCGTTACCGTGAAATGCCGCATCGGCATCGATGCCATGGACAGCGACGAGGCCCTGTTCGATTTCATCGGCCAAGTGGCCGAGCGTGGCTGCCGCACGTTCATCATCCATGCCCGCATCGCGTTGCTTGCCGGGCTGTCGCCGAAGGAAAACCGCGAGATTCCGCCGCTCAATTACCCGCGCGTGCATCGCGTCAAGGCGCAGTTTCCCGATCTGGAAATCATCATCAACGGCGGTCTTACCAGCCTGCAGGCCTGCCGCGAACAGTTGCAGCACGTCGATGGCGTCATGCTCGGGCGCGAGGCGTATCACAACCCCTGGCTGCTGAACCAAGTGGATCCGCAGTTGTTCGACACCCCGTCGCCGGCCTCCAGCCGCGAAGCCGTGCTGCAGGCCTTCCTGCCCTATGCCGAGGACTGCCTGGCGGCGGGCGTGCCGCTGAATCATCTGAGCCGGCACGTGCTTGGGCTGTTCCATGGCGAAAACGGCGGCAAACGCTTTCGCCGCCACCTGAGTGAGCGCGCCCATCTGCGCGGTGCCAACAGCGACACCCTGCTCGAAGCGCTCGCCCTGACCCGGCCGCGCGTACCGCAGTGCGCCGCCGATTGACGCTCACGCAAGGAGCCAAACCCCATGTTGAAACAGATTCGCGCCTTTTTTGACCAAAGCCTGCAGCCGATGCCGGATGAGGCGGCTCGCACGCGCAGGCTGCACCTGGCCTGCGCCGCGCTGATGATCGAGCTCACCGTGGCCGACGACCGCATGGAGGCAGTGGAAAAAACCACATTACGCAACATTCTGCAGCGCAAGTTTTCGCTGCAGGACGAGGAACTGGAATCCCTATGGGAGCTGGCGCAAGGCGAAGTGCGCGACGCCACGTCCCTGTATCAGTTCACCACCCTGATCAACGAAGCCTACGACTACGCCAATAAGGTCGAACTATTGGAACATCTGTGGGAAGTGGCCTACGCCGACGGCCAGCTCGATCCTTACGAAGAGCATCTGATCCGCAAGCTCACCGATCTGCTCTACCTGTCGCACGGCGATTTCATTCGCGCCAAGCTCAAGGTGGCCGGCAGCGATCCAACCCACTGAGAACCGCAGGGAAACGCCGCTTGCGGCTCGTGGTGGATGCAGCGCTCAGTGCTGGCTTTTGAGCGCCTGCACCAGGTCCTGGAACTCGAGCTTGTTCTCTTCGCTCAGCGCCATCAGGGTCACGTGCGCATCCAGCACTTTCTGCCGCAGCGAGCTTTCGGTTTCCTGCTTCTGCTGCAATTCACTGAGTGACGTTTGCAGCTTCACCGGCTTGTCGATGATCGAGAAGATCAGGTCGAAGCTCATCCGGTGCAGGATGTGGGTGATGTCGGGATTGGTGGAAACGATGGTGGGTTTGACATTGAAGCGGTTGCGCAGCTGTATCGCCATCTTGGCCAAGAGGCCAAGCGCGGTGCTGTCGATGCCGCGGGTTTCGCTCAGGTCCACCACCATGGCGTCGAGTATGCCGCGGCGGTAGAGTGCGTTGCAGTAGTTGTCGAGCGTGGAACTCATGAGCACGCGCACATCCCCCACGAACTTCAGCATGGCCATGTGTTTGTAGTCGGCTGCAAGAATCTTGCCTGCGCTCATCAGCAGTTCACACTCATTACGGCAATATCGTCAGGGGCCTTGATCGCACGGTGCAGTTTCAAGGCCATGGTCAGTTTATCGAAATCCCCTTCGCTGTCGGTGATCGCCTGCGCCAGTCTGGCTTCCTTCTCTTCCAGGCTGGCCAACCGCAGGCATTCCAGAATGCCGTCGGAAAACAGGAACAGGGAAAAATGCGATGGCAGGGTGATTTCGTCGTTGATGTAGGAGGCCTCATCCAGGAGACCGATCGGAAAGCTGTTCTTGCTCACCTTGAGCGGCGCCGCCTTGTTCCTGGCGTAGAGCACCGGCAGCGGATGGTGGCCCGCCACGCTGTAGCTCAGCTGGTTGTTGGTGTCGTTGAGCAGTCCCATGAACAGGGTGACGTGCTTGTCCAGCTTGGCGGCCAACAGATCGTGGTTGAGAATTTCCAGCAACCGGGCCGGGGTGAAATCCCCGGTGAAGCGCCCGCGCAGGTAATCGCG
Organism: Hyphomicrobiales bacterium; assembly: GCA_035555995.1. Classification (GTDB taxonomy): domain Bacteria; phylum Pseudomonadota; class Gammaproteobacteria; order Pseudomonadales; family Pseudohongiellaceae; genus CAILUG01. The sequence goes on from DATMFX010000320.1 coordinate 5,480, forward strand.
CCGCATCTGCTCGATACGATAGCGCAGCAGCACGGTGATGAAGGCGGAGGACGAGCCATGCCCCGACACGTCCGCAATGTAAAACAGGATTTCGTGGCGCGACACCTGCTTGTAGTCGACGGTGTCGCCGCTGAGGAACAGCGAAGGGATCACCTTGTGGTTGAAGGTGAAATGCGAGATCTGCTTGGGAGGCACCGGCAGCATGTTGATCTGCACGTGCCGGCCGGCCTGCTGGTCCTGCTGGAACACTTCGATGCGGCGCTCCAGTTCCATGTTGGTCTGCTCGAGCTTCTTGCGGATGCGGCTGTTTTCCTCCACCAGCCGCGCGCGGTGGACGCTGTCGACAATGGCGCGTTCCAGAACCGTGTCGTCTGCCAGCGGCGTCACCAGGTAGTCGCTCACGCCGAGGCGCATCGCTTTCATCAGGTCGGTCTTGCTGCCACGGTCCGCCAGCACGATCAACGGCAGTTCGGGTGCCCGGGCGGTGAGCTTTTCCAGGAACAGGAAACTGTCGGCCTTGGGATGGTGGATGTCGATCAGGGCGAGGTCGAGGCTGGCCAGGCAGAATTTTTCCAGGCCCTCTTCGGGCCGATGGGCGGGAACCACGCGCATCCCTAGTTTTTGCAGGGAGTTGGACAGCTGCAACCGCGTGGCGTCGTCGTCCTCGATGACCAGAATGGTCAAATCGGAACCCTTGCCTTTCCCCGGGCTGCCTTGCCCCGAGTGGCCTTTCCCCGAATTACTTTTCCCCGAATTCATGACACACATTTCCTGCTCGTGGCAGGCGTTCTCCAAAGCTTGCACCAAGCCGTCCAGCATCGCTTTTTAAGCGATGTCTCCCCTGGGGCTTAACTGTCCGATAGGACTCGATACCGATCAGGACCGCCCCTGCGCACAGCGCCGACACTGTCACTCGACCAGTGCGGGAACCTTACTCTTATCAATGTTTTACTGCAACCGGGCAAGGTGAAACTTTAGCGCCTGTTCAGTTCTCGTATCGATTTCTTTCCCAGCCTTCATATTCCCTCCCAAAAACGCCGCAGGCGTTTTTCCGACACCGGCACGCGGGTGCCAAGCTGCTGCGCGAACAGCGAAACCCGCCATTCCTCCAGCAGCCAGCGGAATTCGTCGAGCCGGGGATTGGGCTGCTCGTGCCGCTCGCACCATGCCTGGCGCTCCAGGTAGCGCCCTTCCAGTTCCTGGATCAGTCGGGTCCAGTCGCGATCCTTGCCCACCTGGATGGGAAACCTTTCCAGCCGCTGTTCGATGGCCTGCAGATAGCGCGGGAACTGGCGCAGCTGTTCCTCCGGCGTACGCTGCAGAAAACCGGGCGCCATCAGCCGCTGCAGTTGCGCTTCCACGTCCTGCTTCAAGTGCGCCGCTTCTGCGCCGCCGCGCTGCAGGGCTTTGTCGATGCGCTGGCGCCGCTCCAATATCTGGTACAGCAGGCCCTGCAGCGCCTGCGCCACGCCCACCACCTGGGCACGGCGTGTTTCCAGCAAGGCATTGAACGCCGCCTCGCTGCGCGGCAGCGCCTGTTCGAGGCGCAGCGCCAGCACGTAGGCGCGCTGGATCAGCTGGTCCAGCACCTGTGCGCGCGGCCCGAGCAGCTTGAGCTGCAGTATCCGCGCGGGGTCCTGCAACAGCTCCTTCTGCAGGTAGCGCACCTGTTGCCGGCACACCAGCATGTACAGCCGCGCCACGCCAAGCGTGGACACATGGCCGGCGCGATAGCGCGAATCGAGCAATTGCAGCGTCACGCTGTCGCCTGCGTCCACCAGCGCCGGATAGGCCTTGATACGCAGGCCGCCGCGTCCGAGTTCCTGTTCCTCGGGCAGTTCGCCGAAGGACCAACTGGTCAGGCCGCCTTGCTCCAGGCCTGCACCCGCTGCGCGGCTGATGCTGGCCTGGATGGTGCCGGCAAGCGTTTCGCGCAGTTGCTGCAGGTCGCGTCCACTGCCAAGCACTTGCCCGTTTTCGTCCAGCACGCGGATATTCATCGACAGATGTTCCGGCAGGCTCACG
>DATMFX010000321.1:0-2173 GCA_035555995.1 Hyphomicrobiales bacterium
ACGGCACACTGCAGGGGCCGTTCGTGCAGAAGCACTGGCGCCAGGATTGGCAGTATGAAAAACCCGAGGTCATGGGCTTTTCCGGCCACGACACCTGGACGCACCAGCCCGTGCCCGCCGAGAAACTGGGCGGCAGCTGGGCGCAGTCGGTGTATCAGGTGGACGATTCGCCGCGCTATGAAGGCATTGGCCAGTGGCAGCACTATCCCAACTTTTCCACCTGGATCAGCGACGATACCTGGCGTCCGCTGCCGCGCCGTGAATCCTCGGTGCGCCAGGATTACCAGGTGCTGGAAGGCACCAACCGCCACACCATCACCCCCACCGGCTGGGTGCACGAAGAAGAGAACTACAAGCTGGCGCTCGACGCCAACGGCGAACCGGCGTCTTCCATGCCGTATCTGAGCAAGGAACTCGGCGTGAACCGCTACGAGCGCATCAAGGATTTCGATTTCGAAGCCGGCGCCGAGTACTGGGAACGCACCGGCCCGTACTGGGAAGATGTGCGCGCGTTGTGGCAGGAAGTGTTCGCCTCCGGCAACCGTATAACAGTGCGTGAGGAAGCCGACGGCACGCCGCTCTTCGCGGTGCTGTTCGAACAGGCGGAAGTGCTCACGGAAAACGCTTACGACAGCGCCAAGGCGCGCGAAACGCTGCGCACACTGTTGCAGGATTATGTTGACTGAACGGCGGCGGGTATCCGCCGCGCTTGGGTATCCCATGGCAAGCAAGACCACCACTCACCGCTTGCGGCTCGAGATCGACGGTCCCACGCTGGCGCGGCTGCTTTCGCAGCGACAGATGCAGGTTTCCGAACTGCGCTGCCTCGACGCCCAGAGCAAGGAACTGGTACGCCAGTTGTGCCTGGATAACTGCCGCAAGGCCTGCCAGATCAAGGGGCGTTAGCACGCGCCGCGGCACGGCGCCTGCGCGCGGTGCGCCCTCATTTCGCGCCGGGATTTTCCCTGGCCAGATCGTCCATGGCCTGATTCCATTCCTCGCCGTAGAGCTGGTGCCCGCAATCCGGGCACAGGCAATGCGAAAAGGTTACGTCGGCCCGCTTGGCCACGTAGGCTTCCACGTTTTCCCAATAGCCTTTGTCGTCGCGGATTTTCTTGCAGTGGGCGCAGATCGGAATGAAGCCCTGCAGGCGGCGGATTTCCGCCAACGCGCGTTCCTTTTCCTCCAGCAACGCCTCTTTCTGTTGCCGGTTGCGTTCGACTTCCTGCAGCAGTTCCTGCGTGGCACGCTGGTAGGTGGTAAGCGCAGAGGAAATGAACAGGGTGAGCAGCACGCAGCCGACGATCATGGCCATCCACACCGCGGCCTGGCGCACGTAGTCGTCGGCGTCGAGCGCCACGGTCAGATAGCCTTCCAGGTAGGCAATGGCAATCGCCACGATCACCACCAGGCTCGCGCCGGCATAAAGCAGCGCTGTCCTGCGCTGGCAGAATACGTCGGCAAGCAGCGCGCCGAGTACCAGCCACCACAGCCCCGCGCCCAACAGGCCAAAGGCCACGATGGCGCTCACGCCAACCACGGTGAAGAAGGACAGCAGGAACAGAATGCGCCGTTCCATCGTCATGCGGCCGCGCAGGGCCGTGGCGACCAGATAGAGACCCATCAGGCCGATGTGCATCGTGTAGATCGGCAGCCAACCGGTATAGAGATAACGCAATACCGACAAGGTGCCGCCGACCAGCACCACCACCAGCAAGCCCTTCCAGATCTGCTCGAGCAGACGATGGCGAATCTGCTCGCCGCGCAGGAGCACGCTGTAGGGTTGGTCGAGATCGGTGTGGGACATGGGCCATTCTAGCAATATCCGCCGGCGCCGGCGTGAGCCGCCGCACGGTTCATTCCGTGGTACGATGCCGCCCGGTCGCAATCAGGGCTCTTCAATGGCCACCACAAAATCCAACATCGTGCTCATCGGCATGCCCGGTTCCGGCAAAAGCACGGTGGGCATCATCCTCGCCAAGCGCACGGCGCACGATTTCATCGACACCGACGTGCTGATCCAATCCTCGCAAGGCCGTTCGCTGCAGGACATTCTCGACGCCGACGGCTACCTGGCACTGCGCGAGATCGAAGCGCAGGTGCTGCAAAACCTGAATCTGCAGAACCACGTGATTTCCACCGGCGGCAGCGCGGTGTACAGCGAGGATGCCAT
>DATMFX010000322.1:0-3660 GCA_035555995.1 Hyphomicrobiales bacterium
TAGCTATGAAGTATCTCGTCAAGTATTCCCCCGAAATGACCACCAAGAGCCGCATCGTGCGGACTCGTTTCTGTAAACAGCTGCGCAAGAATGTGGCACGCATACTGCGCGAGCGGTTGGGCATCGCCGATCAGGCCGCCAAACCGGGCGCCGCCGATGTCGCGCTGGTGCAGGCGCACTGGGATTATCTGGAAGTGGCACTGTCCCCGGCACACCAGGACGCCACGGCGGAATTGGAGGAAATCCTGGGCCATACGCCTGGTATCTGGAGCTTTCAGCGGGTGGAGGAAAGGCCTCTGGGCAGCTTCGAGGAACTGGCGGACCTCACGGTAAGCCTCTATGCGCCGCTCGTGCGCGGTAAAAGCTTTGTGGTGCGTTGCAAGCGCGCCGGCAAGCACGCCTTCAAATCCATGGACGTGGAACGGTATCTGGGGGGTGCGCTGCTGCGCCAGGGTGAGGCGCGCAAGGTGGATCTGCACAACCCCGAAGTGACGGTGTACCTGGAAATCCGCCACGACCAGGTGTTCGTGGGCGCCGCGCCGCAGGACGGCATCGGCGGCTTTCCGCTGGGCACGCAGGACAGCGTGGTGTCGCTGATTTCCGGCGGCTTCGATTCCGCCGTGGCCACCTACCTGGCGATGAAACGCGGCATGCGCACGCACTTCCTGTTCTTCAACCTGGGCGGGCGCGAACATGAACTGGCGGTCAAGGAAGTAGCGCTGTACCTGTGGCAGCGTTACGGCGCCTCGCACGGCGTGCATTTCATCAGCGTGCCGTTCGAGGCCGTGGTGGCGGAAATTCTGGAAAGCGTGGAAAACTCCCAGATGGGCGTGGTGCTCAAGCGCATGATGCTGCGCGCCGCCACCGAGGTGGGGCAGCGGCTGCAGGTGGAGGCGCTGGTCACCGGCGAAAGCATCGCGCAGGTGTCCAGCCAGACGCTGGTGAACCTGGCGGTGATCGACGAGGTAACGCCGAAACTGGTGTTGCGGCCGTTGATCATGAGCGACAAGCAGGACATCGTCGACCTGGCGCGCCGCATCGGCACCGCCGAGTTTTCCGCGGTGATTCCGGAGTATTGCGGGGTGATCTCGGTAAAACCCACCACCCGCGCGCGCCGCCACCGCATCGAGCGGGAAGAACAGCGTTTCGACTTTACGGTGCTGGAACGAGCGGTGGCACAGGCGGAGATGCTGAACATCCGCACGCTCAGCCTGGAAAGCCCGCAGGATGCCCCGGTGCCACAGGAACACGACACCTTGGCCGCGGGTGTCACGGTAATCGACATCCGCCATCCGGACGAGGAAGAACGCAAGCCGCTGGCGCTTGCGCAAGGGGAAGTGCTCAAGGTGCCGTTCTACCGCCTGAGCACGGTATTCACCACCTTGGATCCGCAGCAAACCTACCTGCTTTACTGCAGCAAGGGCGTCATGAGCCGCCTGCACGCCGCGCACCTTTTGGAACAGGGCAACAGCAACGTGGGCGTCTACAGGCCCTGAAAGCCCCGGCAGTCTTAATCAAAAATCCAAGCAGGGGGCTTGACGCTCAGGTATAATCCGGCGCGCTTTTTTTTCCGCGCTCCATCCACCCTCAGGTAACTTCCGTGATCGAACTAATCCGTAACATCGCCATCATCGCGCACGTCGATCATGGTAAGACCACCTTGGTAGACAAACTGCTGCAGCAGTCCGGCACGCTGGAAAGCCGCGGCAAGCTCGAAGAGCGCGTGATGGACTCCAACGATCAGGAACGCGAGCGCGGCATCACCATCCTGGCCAAGAACACCGCGGTGCGCTGGAAGGGCTACCGCATCAACATCGTTGACACCCCCGGCCACGCCGACTTCGGCGGCGAGGTGGAGCGCGTGCTGTCCATGGTGGATTGCGTGCTGCTGCTGGTGGACGCCGTGGACGGTCCCATGCCGCAAACCCGTTTCGTGACCCAGAAGGCCTTTGCCCGCGGCCTCAAACCGATCGTGGTGATCAACAAGGTGGATCGCGAAGGCGCGCGCCCCGATTGGGTGCTTGGCGAGGTATTCGATCTGTTCGACCGCCTTGGCGCCACCGATGAACAGCTGGACTTTCCGGTCATCTATGCCTCCGCCCTGCACGGACGCGCCGGTCTCGAACCGGACGCCCTGGAAGCGAACATGGAGGCCTTGTTCCAACTGGTTGTGGACCGCGTGCCGCCGCCGCAGGTGGACGCCGATGGCCCGTTTCAAATGCAGATTTCCGCGCTCGACTATTCCTCCTACCTTGGCGTGATCGGCGTGGGCCGCATCAGCCGCGGCAAGGTGCGGGTGAACATGCCGGTGACGATACTCGACATCGAAGGCAATAGCCGCAAGGGCAAGATCGGTCTGGTGAAAACCTACCTGGGGCTGGAGCGCGTCGATGCGCAGGAAGCCAGCGCCGGCGACATCATCTGCATCACCGGCATCGAGGAGCTGAACATTTCCGATACGCTGTGCGATCCGGACCATCCCGAAATGCTGCCGCCGCTCACCGTGGACGAACCCACCGTGACCATGACCTTCCAGGTGAACGATTCGCCGTTCGCCGGCCGCGACGGCAAGTACGTGACCAGCCGCAACATCAAGGAACGCCTGGAACGCGAGCTGATCCACAACGTGGCGCTGCGTGTGGAACAGGGCGAATCCGCCGACAAGTTCAAGGTGTCGGGCCGCGGCGAGCTGCATCTGTCGGTGCTGATCGAAACCATGCGCCGCGAAGGCTACGAGCTGGCGGTGTCGCGCCCGCAGGTGATCACCAAGATGATCGATGGCGTGCAGATGGAACCGTACGAATCGCTGGTGGTGGACATCGACGAAGTCAACCAGGGGGGGGTGATCGAAGAGCTTGGCATCCGCAAGGCGGAAATGCAGGAGATGACCACCGACGGCAAGGGCCGCACGCGCCTGACCTTCATCATCCCCACGCGCGGGTTGATCGGCTTTCGCACCCAGTTCATGAGCATGACTTCCGGAACGGGCGTTCTTACGCACATCTTCGATCATTTCGGGCCGATGAAAGCGGGCGAGATCGGCAACCGCAACAACGGCGTGCTGGTGTCCATGGTCGGCGGCAAGACGCTGGCATATGCGCTGTTCAGCCTGCAGGAACGTGGCCGCCTGTTCATCCAGCCGAACGTGGAAGTGTACGAAGGCATGATCATCGGCCTGCACAGCCGCGAAAACGACCTGGTGGTGAACCCCACCAAGGCCAAGCAGCTGACCAACATCCGCGCCGCGGGCAGCGACGAGAACATCATCCTCACCCCGCCGGTGCGCCATAGCCTGGAACAGGCCATGGAGTTCATCGACAACGACGAACTGGTAGAAATCACCCCCAACCACATCCGCCTGCGCAAGCAGTACCTCACCGACAACGAACGCCGCCGCATGGCGCGCGGCAGCGAAGGGCGGGGAGCGTAAAACAACAGGTACACGGCATGCTCGGATTGATACAGCGCGTCAGCGAAGCCAGCGTTGCGGTCGCGGGTGAGGTGGTGGGTGTGATCGGTCCGGGCCTGTTGCTGTTGCTTGGTGTGGAAAAGGAAGACGGTGAGGCGCAGGCGGAGCGCCTGCTCGAAAAGGTATTGGCTTATCGGGTATTCAACGATGCCGAGGACAGGATGAACCTCAGCCTGCGCGACGTGCAGGGT
>DATMFX010000323.1:0-8282 GCA_035555995.1 Hyphomicrobiales bacterium
CATCGCATCCAGGACGTCACCGAGCAGAACAAGCGCATGCAGGCCGAGCGCATATTGCGCGAACGTAAATTCCAGAACGAACTGGAAAACTGGCTCACCGAAATTCGCGACACGTCCTACATCGACATCAAGGACTTCTGAGCACATCGATGAAACGCCTGTTGGCCCTCACGCCCGGCGAACCCGCCGGGATCGGGCCGGATTTGTGCCTCGCCCTTGCCGCGCGCGCCGCGCAGGTACCGGTGGTGTGCATCGCGGACCCCGACCTGCTCGCCGCGCGCGCCGCGCAACTGGGCCAGCCCTTGCGCCTGGTGCGGACGACGCAAGCCTTGCTGGACACCTCGCTTTACAGCGGCGCCGGCCAACTGGCGGTATTGCCAGTGCCGCTCGCTGTACCTGCCGTGCCCGGCACACTCGATTCACGCAACGCCTCCTACGTGCTCGACACCCTACATCTGGCAGCGCGCCTGTGCCAAAACGGTGTCCTGGCAGGGCTGGTCACCGGTCCCGTGCAAAAAAGCATCATCAACGATGCCGGCATTCCCTTCAGCGGCCACACCGAATTCCTGGCGCAGCAGGCCAATGTGGAACGGGTGGTGATGATGCTCGCCACCGCGGGCCTGCGCGTGGCGCTCGCCACCACGCACCTGCCGCTGAGCGAGGTGCCGCGCGCCATTACCCGTGAATTGCTGCAGCAAGTGCTCACGATCCTGCATCACGACCTGCAATACCGCTTCGGCATCGCCGCGCCGCGCATCCTGGTGGCGGGGCTCAATCCGCACGCCGGCGAAGGCGGGCATCTGGGCCACGAGGAAATCGAGGTGATCGCCCCGGTACTGCAAGCCTGCCGCGCGCAGGGCATGCAACTCGAAGGTCCGCTGCCCGCCGATACGCTGTTCACGCCGAAATACCTGGACCGCGCCGACGCGGTGCTGGCGATGTACCACGACCAGGGCCTGCCGGTGCTCAAGTACAAGGGCTTCGGCCATGCCGTGAACATCACGCTTGGACTGCCCTACGTGCGCACGTCGGTGGACCACGGCACCGCGCTTGATCTCGCCGGCAGCAACCGCGCCGATCCTTCCAGCCTGTTCTACGCGCTGGACGTGGCGCTGCAGGCTATCGCCAGAGACACCCACGCATGAACCGGCGCGCGCCTGTCCCAGGCGGCTTCCAGCATCAGGCGCGCAAGCGCTTCGGCCAGAACTTTCTGCGCGACGCGCGCATCATCGACCGCATCGTGCAGGCGATCACGCCGCAGCCGGGCCAGCACCTGATCGAGATCGGCCCCGGCCAGGGCGCCATCACCGCGCCGCTCCTGGCGCTTGGCCAGGGGCTGACCGTCATCGAAATCGACCGCGACCTGGCCGCGCATCTGCGCCAGCGCTTTGGCGCCGATCCCGGCTTCACGCTGATCGAAAGCGATGTGCTTGCGGTGGATTTCAACCGTTTCGGCACCGCGCCGCGCAGCCTGCGCATACTCGGCAACCTGCCCTACAACATCAGCACGCCTCTGCTCTTTCACCTGTTGCGCTATCAAGCGTTGATCCACGACATGGTGTTCATGCTGCAGTTGGAAGTGGTGGACCGCCTCGCGGCCGCGCCCGGCAGCGCCGACTACGGCCGGCTCAGCGTGATGATGCAGTATCACTGCAAGGTGGAACGCCTGTTCAAGGTGCCGCCAAGCGCGTTCGACCCCGAACCCAAGGTAGACTCGGCCATCGTGCGCCTCGAACCCTGGGCGACGCCGCCCCACCCGGTGCGCGACGAAACCCTGTTCGCCACCCTGGTGCGCGATGCCTTCAACCAGCGCCGCAAGACAGTGCGCAACGCGCTGCGTCAATGGCTGAGCCTCGAACAGTGGCAAGCGCTTGGCATCGATCCCGGCCTGCGCCCGGAAAATCTCAGCCTGGGCGACTATGCTAGAATCACCGCCATCGTTGATCAGGCTCGCGCATCGTGAACGACACAACGCTTCCGTCCGCTGGAATCGACATTCGCGTCAGTACCCAGTATCTGGCTCAGCAGTCCGACCCGGCCAGTAGCGCCTATGCCTTCGCCTATACCATCACCATTACCAACAACCGCTCCGACAGCGTGCGCCTGCTCAGCCGCCACTGGATCATCACCGACCAGAACAACAAGGTGGAACACGTGGAAGGCAGCGGCGTGGTGGGCCAGCAGCCGCTGATCCAGCCCGGCCAAAGCTATCAATACACCAGCGGCGCCGTGCTCAAGACGGAAATCGGCGACATGCACGGCAACTACACCATGCTGGCGGGCAACGGCGAAAAATTCGAGGCGCCGATTCCGCTGTTCGTGCTTGCCGTGCCGCACATGGTGCATTGAGCACTGCATGGCGATCTACGCGGTAGGCGACATCCAGGGCTGCTACGAGCCGCTGCGCCGTCTGCTCGACAAGGTGCGCTTCGATCCCGCCAGGGATCGGCTGTGGAGCGTGGGCGACCTGGTGAATCGCGGTCCGCAATCGCTCGCAACGCTGCGCTTCCTCAAAAGCCTGGGCCCCGCTTTCACCGGCGTGCTCGGCAATCACGACCTGCACTATCTCGCGCTCGCCTGCGGCGCCTTCACCACCTCCAAGAAGAACACGCTCGGCGAACTGCTGGCGGCACCCGATGGTGGGGAACTGTTCGAATGGATACGCGCGCTGCCGCTTGCCTACAAGGAAATCACGCAGGCATTCGGCAGCGAGAAAAAAGTGCTCCTGGTGCATGCCGGCCTCGCACCGGGCTGGACTTTTCGTGAAGCACAACTCGCCGCGCGCGAGGTGGAAGCGGTGCTGCGCGGCCCCGACTATGCCTACTACCTGCGCGGCATGTACGGCGACCAGCCCGACCGCTGGGACGACTCCCTCACCGGCCTCGACCGCCTGCGGGTGATCACCAACGTCCTCACCCGCATCCGTTTCTGCAGCCCCGACGGCCAGCTCGATTTCAAGGTGAAGGAAGGCCTGGACAAGGCGCCGGCGGGCATGCAGCCCTGGTACGAATTCACCGCCATCAAACCCAACCGGCTGCTGCTGTTCGGGCATTGGGCGGCGCTGGACGGCCACACCGGCATCGTCAACGTGCAGGGCCTGGACACCGGCTGCGTGTGGGGCCGCTGCCTGAGCCTGTTGCGCCTGGACAGCGGCGAGCGCATCGCGGTGGACTGCCGCGGAGCGGCGGCCTGATGCAGATCTACCTAGTGGGTGGCGCCGTGCGCGATACGCTGCTCGGCCTGCCGGTGGTGGACCACGATTGGGTGGTGGTGGGCGCCACGGTGCAACAGATGCTGGATGCCGGCTACCGGCAGGTGGGCCGCGATTTTCCGGTGTTCCTGCATCCCAAAACCGGCGAGGAATACGCCCTGGCGCGTACCGAGCGCAAGCAGGGCAGCGGCTACAAAGGCTTTGCGGTACACAGCGACCCCAGCGTAACGCTGGAACAGGATCTGCTGCGGCGCGACCTGACCATCAACGCCATGGCGCAGGACCCGGACGGCCAACTCATCGATCCCTACGGCGGCTACGCCGACCTGCAGGCGCGCCTGCTGCGCCATGTGTCCCCCGCCTTTACCGAAGACCCCCTGCGCGTGCTGCGCGTGGCGCGCTTCGCCGCGCGGCTGGCGCCCCTCGGATTCCGGGTGGCGGAACCGACCCGCGCGCTGATGCGCACGCTCAGCGAAAGCGGCGAGCTCGACGCGCTGACGCCGGAACGCGTCTGGCAGGAAATCGAGGGCGGCTTGCGCGCGGCGGCGCCGCAGGTGTTCATCGAGGTGTTGCGCGAGTGCGGCGCGCTGGAGCGCCTGCTGCCGCAGATACAACAGCTGTTCAGCGTATCGCTCGATGAGACGCCACAACCCGCCACCAATGCCGGCCAGCATACCCTGCTGGCCCTGGAGCAGGCGGCGGCGCTGAGCCCGGAAGCGGTGGTGCGTTTCGCCGTGCTGGTGCGGTTGCTTGGCCGAACCGCCACGCCGCCGGAGCGCCTGCCCGGGCTGGCGGGACATGAGGAGGTCGGCGCGGCGCTGATCGAGGCACTGGCGGAGCGCTTGCGCATCCCCAACGAATTCCGCGATCTTGGCATTCTGGCAAGCCGCCATTTGCGGCGCTGCCACGAGGCGCTGGCGCAGGATGCGGCGCAGCGCTATGCCACACTGGAAGCCACCGATGCGTTGCGGCGGCCAGGGCGTTTCGCCCAGTTTCTGCTGGTGTGCGAGGCGGATGCGCGCGCCGGCGACCCTTCCTTGCAGTCCTATCCCCAAGCCGCCTTGCTGCAGCAAGATCTGGCCACCGCGCGCGCCGTGGACATCCCTGCTCTCCTTGCCCAACGCCCAGAGAACACCGACCCCGGCACCTTGATACGCGAAGCGCGTATTCAGGCAATTGCATTGAGGGGATGAGGTTTCCGCACCCGTCCACCACCAACCCGGCTTTTGGCTTTGCTGGCGGCGGACGATTTGCTGCCCTTACAACCCCAGGTTATAGATCACTTGACTGCGCGTTCCTGAACGGAACACCCAATCCCGCAGGCCGTCGCCGTTCACGTCTTCGCCCAGTTTCAGGCTCGGTTCGTCTACTTTCTCCGCTTCGCTCACCTGGTAGGCCGGGATGCCGCGGCCAAGCAATCTCCCCTCGCCATCCCATACCTGCAGCTGCCCGTTCACCGAATTGGCCTTGAACGACCACTCCAGGTCTTCGATCCAACAGAGACCGGACCACCCGTGTCCGATCAATTGACGCTCAGTATGTTTGAACCCAGTAGTGGCGGGCATTTGCGTCGGATTTCACCCGGTGTCGATTTTGGGCTTGATCCGGTACTGTGCTGAGACGATGCGGGAAAGCGCTCAACGACAAGTGCATCGAAGAAAGTCGGTCGCGCTCGGCGTTATGCCGCTGCAAACACCGCCGGCAGGCTATCCACGAACAGGATACGCTCGGCCCACAGTTCCAGCTCCGCTTGCCCGGCCTGGGTCACACGCTGGTGCAGTTCCTCGGGCAGGTCACCGAATTTCAACTGAAGTAGACGCAACAGCACCGCAGAGCGGCCTTCGGAGCGGCCTTCAGCGCGCCCCTCGGAACGTCCGCGATCTTCTCCGATGCGGATGCCCTTCTCGATACCTCGCTTCTCCAGCAGGCTTACATATGCCACTGTGTTTTCCTCCTCAAGCCGATCCACCTCGGCATTATAGTAAGCCTCAATTTCAGGCGGCAACGCCACCAGCCATTCCAGAAACACCACCAGGCGGGTGATCTGTTCCTTACCCAGATGCTTGCGGCTGGCCAGGCGGTAGAAATTGATCAGGTTGTCGGCTTTCTGCCTGCCGCTCTTGACTAGCTTTGCTGTCAATTGCGCGGCCACCAGCAGGGCAAAGGGATTGTCGCTGGCCAGTAACTCGTTCAAACGTGGTTGAAAATCCAGCAGTTTCACCGTGCGGAAACGGAACCGTACGCCGTAGCCTTCCTTTTCCACGTCCTCGAAACGGTCAGGCCGATAGCGGCGGTTCGTATCCGTCAACACCGCCAGGCTCACCACCGGCTTTTGGTAATGATCCCGGATGCGGTAGTAATAGGCGAACATCCGTTCCTGGAAACTGGCTTCCGCCTCGCCCTGCACTTCCACGTGGATCAATACGCGGCATTCACCCCCATTGCGAAACCAGGCTTGCGCCAGCTTGTCGGCATGGCGCCGGCCATCCCTGCTGGTTGGCGCGAACTTTTGCAGTTCCTTGTCGAGGAAGATGGCGGGACGCGACCAGTCGATAGCCGCGTGCAGTGTGGGAAACAGTAGTTGCAGGAAGGGCTGGAAGAAAACTGCCAGCGCGTCCTTCCAGGGACTGTCGTGGTCCGCCCTGCCCCGAGACATCCGTGTCTCCCTCTTCGCTTGGTATCATGTCTGGCGGCAGGATAGCAGAGGCTGCTACGTTTACCGGGTTTTTGCTGCCTGCCCTGGCAATCGGAGACAACAGACCCAACGCAACCCCACGCTCAGACCTATCAATTGAGTCCACGCCGCTCCAGCAAAGGCTCGACCTCGGGATCACGTCCCCGGAAATCGCGGAACAATTGCATCGCATCCACGCTGCCGCCGCGCGACAGCAGGGTATCGCGAAAGTGCTGGCCGTTGGCGCGCGTCATGCCGCCGTTCTCCTTGAACCATTCCACCGTATCCGCATCCAGCACCTCGCTCCAGATGTAGGAATAGTACCCAGCCGAATAGCCGCCCATGATGTGCGAGAAATACGGTAGCCGGTAACGCGGCGGCAAGGTGGACAGGTTGGCGCCGGCCGCAGTCAAGGCATCCGCCTCGAAGGGCATCAGCTGGTCGGCGGAAGGCACGTCCTCGGGTGCCAGCACGTGCAGCGCCATGTCCGTGATCGATGCCATCAGGTATTCACTGGTGGCGAAACCCTGGTTGAACTTCTGCGTTTCCAGCACCTTGTCCACCAGTGCCACCGGCATCGGCTCGCCACTCTGGTAGTGCAGCGCGTAATTCTTCAGCACCTCCGGCCAGACCGCCCACATTTCATTTACCTGCGACGGATACTCGACGAAATCGCGCGGCACGTTGGTGCCTGAAAAACTCGGGTATTCCACGTTCGAGAACATGCCGTGCAGCGCGTGGCCGAACTCGTGGAACATGGTGATCACCTCGTCGAAGGTGAGCAGCGTGGGTTCGCCGGCGGGCGGTTTTGGAATGTTGAGGTGATTGGCCACCACCGCCTGGGTATCCAGCAGATGCGACTGCGGCACGTAGTCGTTCATCCAGGCGCCGCCGCGTTTGCTCGGGCGCGCATAAGGATCCTCGAGGAACAGCGCCAGCGTGCTGCCGTCGGCATCGAATACTTCGTATACGCGCACGTCTTCCTGGTACACCGGCAGATCCTCGCGGCGCTTGAAGGTAATGCCATAGATCTGCGTGGCGGCGTAGAACACGCCTTTTTCCAGCACGTTATTGAATTCGAAATAGGGACGCAGCTGGCTTTCGTCGAAGTCGTAGCGTTGCTGCCGCACTTTTTCCGCGTAGTAGGCCCAGTCCCATGAGGCAAGCTGGAAGTCCTGCCCCTCGCTGTCGATCATCGCCTGCAGATCGGCGGCCTCGCGCTCGGCGTTGGCGATTGCCGGCGGGGTGAGATCGGCCAGACGCTGCTGCACCGCCATGACGGTTTGCGCGGTCTGTTCCTCCAGCACGTACGCGGCATGGCTCGGGTAGCCGAGCATACGGGCTTTTTCGGCGCGCAAGGTGGCGGTGCGGCTGAGGATTTCGCGATTGTCGTAATCGCCGCCGCTGCTGCCGCGCGCCAGCGAGGTTTCCATGATGCGCTGGCGCAGTGCGCGGTTTTCGAGCTCGCTCAACGAAGGCTGCCCGCTGGTATTGAGCAGCGGCAGCACGTATTTGCCGTCCAGCCCGCGCGCTGCGGCGGCATCGGCGGCGCCCTGGATTTCGGCGGGGCTGAGCCCGGCCAGTTCCTCGGCACTGTCCACCACGATGGCGCTTGCATTCACCCCGGCCAGTACGTTCTGGTCGAAGGCGGTGCTCAGTTCGGCCAGCTCGCTGTTGTAGGCCTTCAGGGTTTCCTTCTGTTGCGCATCGAGCAGCGCGCCGGCGCGCACGAAATCCTTGTAGGTTTCCTCCAGCAGGCGCAGCGATTCGTCGTCCAGCGCTTCATTGGCGCGGTTGTCGTGCACCGCCTTCACCCGGGCGAACAGCGCTTCGTCCAGCAGTATGCGGTCCGAATGTTCGGCCAGGCGCGGCGACAGTTCCACCTCCAGCGCCTGGATGGCGTCGTTGGTATTGGCGGAACCGAGCGAGAAGAACACGCTGGCCACCCGATTGAGCAACTGCCCCGACAGCTCCAGCGGCACGATGGTGTTGGCGAAGCTCGGCTCCGCCGTCTGCCCGGTGATTTCCGCGATTTCGGCCAGTTGCTCGGTCATACCGCGCTCGAAGGCCGGCTTGAAGTGTTCGTCGCGAATCAGGTCGAAGCGCGGATAGTGCAGGTCCAGCGTGCTTGCGGTGAAGAAGGGGTTGGGCGCTGCGGTGGGCGCGGTCGGGGCCGTGGCGTCGGGCATGGAGGCGGTCTCGGTTGCAGGCTGTTCGGAACAGGCGGCCAGCAGGCCGAATCCCACCGCGACCGCCAGGTGGCGTGCATACATCATGGAAGCTTCCTTTGCGTTTTGCTGCAGTTGACAGACAGTGGCGACACAAAACTGCCGGTAACTTCCCATGACCGCCGTGGGGGGTCAAGTCTTGACTGGCAGCCGGGCGCGAATGCGCTCC
>DATMFX010000324.1:0-9362 GCA_035555995.1 Hyphomicrobiales bacterium
CCGACTTCTTCATGTTCGACATCCAGGAAGAACAGCTGGCCACCCTGCAAACGCTGCTGGCCGACCACGGCTACGACCTATCTTTCCTTTCCCCGATGATCCGTGCCCGGCTCGACGTGGTGAATGGCCGGGAGATCGACGATGTCGAGGAAACGCCGGACGAACAGCTGGTGCAGCGCCGCATGTACAACCTCACCTATCAGGACGCGCTGAAGGATTCGGAAACATTGATGGAAGGGACTACGTGGGAGGGCGCGTGGGATTTCAATTCCCCTGAACTGCCGGGCATTTCGGTGGAACGCAACTTCGCCGAGCGCATGGGCTTCAGGATTGGCGACGTGCTGGGTTTCGACGTGCAGAGCGTGCCGATCGAGGGCCGCATCGTGAACTTCCGCAAGGTGGACTGGAACAGTTTTCAGCCGAACTTCTTCGTATCGTTTCAGCCCGGCGTGCTGGAACCCGCGCCCAAGACCTTCGTGGCGGCGATCAGCGACGTAGCCGAAGATGACCGCATCACGATCCAGAACGCCGTCGTCGATGCGCTGCCGAACGTCAGCATCATCAACGTGACGCAGATCGTGGCGCGCCTTCTCGACATCACCGACCAGATCAGCTGGGCGATCCGGGTCATGGCCTGGCTCTGCATCCTGGCGGGGCTGGTGGTGCTGTTTTCCATTGCGCGCTACGAGGTCAAGTCGCGCTATTGGGAAATCAACCTGCTCAAGATACTCGGCGCGCGCTTCAGCGACGTGAAGGGCATGGTGCAACTCGAATTCGGCATTCTCGGCTTTTTCGCCGCGCTGTCGGGCGTGATGCTGAGCCTGGTCATGAGCTGGAGCATTTCCTGGGTGATCTTCGACAACCTCTGGCAGCTGTCGCCCGGCGTCACCGCCTTCAGCGTGCTCGCCATCACCGCCTTGAGCGTGCTCACCGCCCTGGCGGCCACGCTTGGCGTACTGCGGCAGAAACCGCTGGAGCTGCTGCGGGCGGTGTAGCTATCGGGAACGGTGCGCCATCCGCAGCGCCAGAAGCCACAGATATTTCTGTAACTTTCGCCTGCCATGGCGGTATATACCGGCAAAGACCCAGGAAACCCGCACTTGGCCGAGCCCGACGACCATTCCCTGATGCTGGCGGTACGTGCCGGCGCAACCGAACGGCTCGCCGTGCTGTTCGCGCGCCACCATATGGGCCTGTTCAATTACTTTCGCAAGCTCGGGCATACCCGCAGCAACAGCGAGGATCTGGTACAGGAGGCCTTCATGCGCATTCTGCGCTACGCCGGCAGCTACCAACCAGACGCCAACTTTCTGCCCTGGCTGTATGGCATCGCGCGCAACACCGCGCATGAAGGCTGGAAGACCACGCGCCATGACCCGGAACCTTTCAACGACGAAACGCCCGCCGCGCCCAGCGACCATGAGCCCGCCACGGCGCAGGCCACGCGCGAACTCGAACGCTGCCTGGAACACGCACTGCTTAGGCTGCCAAGGGACAAGCGTGAACTGATACTGCTCAGCCGCGTCCGGGAACTGAGCATCGCCGACCTGGCCCTGCTGTTCGATTGCAGTCCCGGCGCCATCAAGGTGCGCCTGCACCGCAGCCTGGAACAATTGCGTATCTATTTCGATCAAGCCACCGGCACTACCACGGCTCCACACGAACCGGTGGCGCCCCCACACTCACCGAGGCAATCCTGAAATGAACTGCACACAATGCCGGGAAATCCTGAGCAGCGGGCACCCCGAGGAACGCGCTTCGCCCGACACATGCAGCACGCTGCAAGCCCACCTGGCGCAGTGCCCCGCCTGCACGCACGAGGCGGCGCAGCTGGAACAGTTGTTCGCCTTGCTGGACTACCAGGAACAACCTTCACCTGCACTCGCCGCCGGTTTTGCCGTACGGCTCGGACAGGCAGGAACTGCCAGCCCAGGCACTGCCTATACCGCCGTGCCGCTTGAACAAACAACAGCGCCAAGGCCCGGCCCGGCTCCCATCAAGTCCGCAGCCCCATTCAGTGGTCTGTTCCGCATGCTGTGGCCAACGCGGCCACTTGGCGCCTTCTCCTATTCCACCGCCCTGCTGTGCGTAGGGCTGCTCGGCGGCCAGTTGCTGCCGCCCGGCGCGCTCGGAGTACACACGCCAAACGCGAATCAGGAACCGGCAGCCACCAATGGCATTCTGATCTGCCCGGTCCAATATTCACCGCCTGCACTCCCTTATTCCTCTCCCAAGCTACTGAGCTGAGGCAAGTCATGAAAATACCAATGCCCCGCCGTACCCTGCTGACCCTCGCCGCCGGCGCAGCCACGCTGCCGGCTTTCGGCCAGCCCGCCCGCCACGTTGCCGGTACGCACTACGACACGCTGCCGGACAACGCACTCAGTCAGCAACAGCGCGACTCCGCCGCGCCGCTCGTCACCGAAGTATTCTGGTACGGCTGCCCGCACTGCTACGAATTCGACCCGCTGCTCGCCAACTGGGTGCAGGAACAAGGCGCCAACATCGCCTTCACCCGCCAGCCCGCAGTGTGGGATGCCGCCACCCGCGTGCATGCGCGGCTGTTCGCGGCCACGTTGGAACTCGGCATTCACGCCCAGGTGCACGAAGCCATCTTCAGCGCCATTCACGAACAGCGAAACTACCTGTTGGACGACGCGTCCCAACTCGCCTTCCTGCAAACCCAGGGCGTTTCCGAGGCAGCCGCCAACAAGGCGCTGCGTTCCTTCCAGGTGGACAGCCAGATACGCAAGGCAGAAAGCCTGGTCCGGGAACTACGCGTACCCGGCATCCCCGCCATGATCGTGCAGGGCCGCTACATGGTGAAAACCTCGAATGCCGTGCGCACCTATGGGGACGTGCTCGACGTGTGTGAATCGCTGCTCAAGCTCGATGCCTGATACCGGCACTGGGCCGGTATCCCCAGCGGTCGGAACTACGCTTATCCCCCACATCCGCTACAATGCGGGCTTTTCCCGGAAAAGCCCGCATGCAGCAGGACAAATACCTTCAGTTCCGCAACCGCCTGCACAAGGTGTATCAACACCGCCGCAAGAAGGCCGCGCAGCAAAGGGTAAGCTGCTATCGTCTCTACGACCTCGACCTGCCGGAATTTCCCTTCGCCATTGATCTCTACCAGGACCACCTGCACGTGGCCGAATACCAGCGCAAGCACACGCTGGATGCGCAGCAGCACGCCGCCTGGCTGGAACAAAGCATCGTCGTGATGTGCGAGGTATTGGCGCTGTCGCCCGCCCAGGTGCATCTGAAACAGCGCGAAGTGATCACCGACCGCCGCCAGCAATACCAGCGCAACAGCAACAGCGGACAACGCCTGGCGATGGATGAACACGGCCTGCGCTTCTGGGTGAACCTGGACGACTACCTGGACACCGGCCTGTTCCTCGACCACCGCCCCACCCGTCTCAAGGTGCGTGCGCTAAGCCACGGCAAGCGGGTGCTGAACCTCTTCGCCTATACCGGCTCGTTTTCGGTATATGCCGCCGCCGGCGGCGCCACGCAGGTGGACACGGTGGATCTGTCCAACACCTACCTCGACTGGGCCAGGGACAACTTCACGCTCAACGGCCTGCCGCTCACGCCTCACCGATTCATCGCCGCCGACGTGATGGACTGGCTGCGCGAACAACACGGCGCCGACTACGACCTGATCGTGTGCGACCCACCCACCTTCAGCAACAGCAAGAAGATGCGCGACAGCTTCGACGTGCAGCGCGACCACCCTGCCCTGATCAACCACTGCCTGCGCCTGCTGCGCCCCGACGGCTTGCTGTTCTTCAGCACCAACAACCGCCGCTTCCGCCTCTACGACGAACACCTGGACACCACCCAGATCACCGACATCACCCGCCAGACCACCGGCTTTGATTTCGAAGGCAAACTGAATCGCCTCTGCTATGAATTGCAGCCAGCCCCCAGGCCAGCCGGCGTGTGGGGACGGAGGTAGGCAATTCACCTCCCAACGGGGCTGTTGGCTCACACTAAGCTACTGATTCAAATCAGATAATCGGGATATGCGGGAATTGCATCACAGGGGCTGAATTTTTTTCATATCCAGTTATAATGCGCCCCCACTACTGGGGTGTCGCCAAGCGGTAAGGCAACGGATTCTGATTCCGTCATGCGTTGGTTCAAATCCAGCCACCCCAGCCATTTTTTCTTTTCGCTTCAATCCCTTACTGCAAAAGCAGCACGGACTGGGTCAGTTTCATAGTCCGTCACGCATGAGCTCCTTCAAGCACTCTCCCCCCAAAGCTCGGCACATTCCATGATTGCGTCATGAACGATGAAATCAACTACAAGAGCAATCCGCTGCATGGCGTGAGCTTAAAAACCATGTTGACTGAGCTGGTCGATCATTATGGTTTTGAAATTCTTCATGCCTACCTGTACATCAACTGTTTCAAGACCAACCCGAGTATTGCCTCCAGCATCAAGTTTTTGAGCAAGACGGATTGGGCACGCGAAAACGTTGAAGGGTTTTACTTGTATCAGTTCAAACGCTTGCCCAGAGCCTCCGACGAGCAGTTTTTATTGTCGCCCCGAGACAGGCTTATCCCTGCAGGCCAAGTGGCGGGGCCACCCGCTGAACTCAGCCTGGCAGATGCCGAGCAGCTACGCGCAAAGCGTGAAAAGAAGGCGGATGGCTTTCGCTCAGGCCCCGGCAGAAGCACCGCTGCGCAACGCAGTCACGCCAAGGGCAGACAGGGAAGTAGAGACGCAAGCAAACCAAGACATGAAGCGGCAACAGCGCCAGGGCCTTCGGTTTGGCACGATGCTGATCCTTGGGGGAAAGCGAAGAAGTGATTGGCAATTGATATTGCATCCAGGGATGGCATCTTTTGCTTCAAGCAGTTACCGAAAAAGTATTACGGGCGAGGTTTGCATAGTCCCCCCAAACATTTCCCTCCCGTCCTCCCGATGTATCCCTGCTTTGTCTTGGCCATCAGGAAACACTCCTCATTTGCGTACGAAGAAACCCGCTGAAACGCACGCGCCAGCGGCCCAACCTGCGTAGAAACTGGTGGGCCATTACATGGCTCCCCAGCAGCACAACCCCGTAAAAACCTGTTGTTTATCTTAAATACCGTTGGCGGAAGCACTATGTCTGAATTGAGGTATGCATGACTATCCATGACTTGAACTGGCTAACCAGATCGTTCAAAGCTTTGCTTGCATTGTTGACCATGGGCCTGGCCGTCTGGAGCACACCAGCCCTGGCCGATGCCATCACCTATGTCGAAACCCATCAGAACGACACGCATGAGGTGACCGGGCTCTCGGGTATCAGTGACGTCGCCGTCAGCCTCGACGGTAAATTCGTCTATACGGCATCCTATGCGTCGAATGCGGTCAGTGTTTTTGCACGCAACCCGGAAACAGGACAGCTGACCTACAGCAGTACAGTAACGGGGATCACCAATGCTTTCAGTGTCGATGTCAGTTCGGACAACAAGAGCATATATGTCGCTTCGCCTGGCGGGCAGGTATATGCCTACGCGCGGGATTTGATCACAGGAGCGCTGACGCTGATCGATTCGCTATCCGGCGCACCAACCTCAGGCTTTGTATCCGTCAGTGTCAGCCCGGACAATAAAACCGTGTATGGTGTTGGAGGCAACCCCAGTGGTTTGGTGGTATTTGGCCGCGACACGGAAACGGGCGCCCTTACACTAGTGGCCGATTATGCCGACAACGTCGAGGGTCATCTCTTGGGTCAATATTTTGGCCCCGTGACGAGCCCGATAAAAAATATCGCCTCAAGTGCTGACGGACAGTTTGTCTATGTGACATCGACAGTCGACAACGCGCTCACCCTCTTCAGCCGTGATGCGGCAACAGGTGCGTTGACACAACTTACTGTTTATTCAGATGGCGTGGCAGGCGTCGATGGTCTGCAGGGAGCGTCATCGGTGAAAATTTCTCCGGACGGCAAGCATCTTTACGTCACCGGCCAGGGCGAGTCATCGGTCGCTATATTTGACGTGGATGAACCCTCCGGGGAATTGACCTACATCGGCAAAGTGACGAATGGCGTCGACGGCATCGCCAACCTGGTAGGCGCGCGTAGTTTGGCCATCAGCCCGGATGGCAGATATGTATTGGTAAGCGCCATCACCTCCGACTCGGTTACCGCCTTCTCCCGCGATGCCGCGACAGGCCTGCTGACGCTTGACAGTGTGGTAACCAATGCCATCAATGGCGTGGCGGGGCTGGATGGCCCATCCGGGATGGCCACGGATCCGTTGAATCGTCATTTGTATATGGCGGGGCAGCTATCCCACAGTTTGGTCGTATTCTCCCTCCCTACGCCTGCCGTCAGATTATCGCTAACCGCCGCCACTGCAATGGTGTTCGGCCCGGCCATCACGTTGGATCCGGAGCTTGAGGTGTTCGACTCCGACAGCCCCGATCTCGTTGCTGCTACCGTCACCATCAGCAGCGGTTTCATCAATACTGACTCGCTCGAAATACAGACGACGGCAGGCCTTGCTGCGGATTACGATACTGCCACAGGCGTATTGACGCTCAGCGGTGTCGCGTCTCTCGCTGATTATCAAACGGCGCTCAGAAGTTTGAGCTACCAAGCCGGAGCGGATCCCTCCCTGGGGGCGGGCGATTCCTCGGCCCGACAGATCGGCATTCAGGTTTCGGATGGCGAGAACACCAGCGCTGTTGTGACGGTCACGGTCACCGTAGAAAAGCCGAGCGGATTTACCGTTACGTTCGTCGACTGGGATAACGCGGTACTGAGCTCACAACTGGTCGCTTCCGGCGATGCGGCGACGGCACCACCGGCCCCCAGCCGCACCGGCTACAGCTTTACCGGATGGGATTCGGCTTTTGACAATGTGACAGGCGATCTGACCATTACCGCTCAGTACACCATCAACAGCGGTGATGGTGGCGACGATGACGACATCGTGATCGATACAGAAAGGGATGACAGCAACTTCACCGGCACCATCACGGTTACGGAAAATGGCGTGCTCAACGGTGGCAACATTACCGGGACGATCAACAACCGCGGCGTCATTTCCGGCGAGGTTCATCTTGGCCCGAATTCCACGATCAACGGCGGTACGGTGTCGGGCTCCATCAGCGGCAGCCCCAGCTGGCCGGCACTGATCGCGGATGCAACGATTAGCGCGGGCACCTTTCTCCAAAACGTGATCATCGACACGAACACGGTGCTGGATCCAGGCGTGCAGTTGGGCGAGAACGTGAAATTCGCAAGCACTGCGACGATTCCAAGCGGCCTCGACCTCACCGGGGCGCTGCGTGTGCTGAACTGGAGCACCGGCGACCTGCGCGATGCCGTGGATCTGCACGACGACATTCAGTTGCCCACACCGGGTACCGATCTAATGACCCTGATCCGCTCCATCCAGTTGCTGGACGCGTACGAACCCTCGGGTAACGACATCCGCCAAGGCAACAATGGCGAGCTTCTGCTCATCGCAGCGGACTACAGCGGCGTACTGCTGCCGGTGCGCGTCACGATGGCAGAGCCCGATGATCAGGAAGGCACCTACGTCGACGCCGATGGCAACATCGTGTTCGTGACGGCCAACCGGCGGGTGGTGCTGGGATATCCGACCCTGCGTGACAAACCCGGCTTCGAGGCGATACTGGCCGCGCTGGGCCTGGAACTGGGCTACGATCAGTTCGCCAATATGATCGCCTCGCCCCAGTTGGGGAATTCTGCCGAAACGCTGATTGATGGAAGCCAGCGCAGCGCCAGTGCACTGAGTGAAGCACCGTTCTATTTCTCTGCACGCCCGGATGTCGTGGCCTTGCCGGCGGCGGCCGGGGCGCAGGCAGGAGTTCAGTACGGCAGCGTGACCGGGCTGCGCAATGCCACACTGGTGTCGGTGGTGTTCGAGGATGAAAACGGCGACTTGCTGACGCAAGCGATAGTGCCGGTGCCCGCGAACTGGCCGCAATTGAAGGCCAGCCTGGCGGCAATGACGGGCATGAGCGAGGTGCGGATCGACACGCGGGGCGTGATCTCGGTCAAGTTCGATGGCATGCCCATGAAGGGGCGTAGCGGCTTCCGCGTAACCCGCGGCGCAACGGAACTGGCGCAGCCCGACCGCGTAGTGTTCCAGCCCGCAGGCGACGTGAACGGCGATGGCCGCGATGACTTCATCATGATCTATCCCAATGGAGACCAGCAGACGCTGTTGATTTATCCGACGCTCGAGTGAGCGCCGGATAGCGCGAGGGGTAGCCGGCCATGGTTGGCTGCCCCGGCAGCGCCTTATCTAACTTGGCCTTCGTAGTACCAAAGGGCAACCCCCGCCTTCTTCCGATTCCATAAAGCCCACAAGGCCGCTAACGCAATCGCCGGTTTTCAGTATACTCACTGCACTATCCAACGACTCCGCAGGGGTGGTGAGGTAACAATGATTGGCGAGCTTTCTCTCTCCGAGATAGAAAACCTATTGCACACCGAGACGATTGCGCGAATCGGCTGTCATTCCAATGGGCATACGTATGTCGTGCCCGTGACCTATGCCTACGATGGCGAAGCCATCCTTGGCTATTCACCCGAAGGCCTGAAGCTCACGATAATGCGCGAGAATCCAAGAGTCTGTGTGGAAGTCGATCATATCGACTCTCCTGCGGCGTGGCGCTGCGTGATCGCGCAAGGCACATTTCAGGAGTTATCCGGTGCCGATGCGGAGGAAGCCATGCGCAGGATCAGCGCACGGTTTGCCTCGCAGGAAGCCAGCGGGGGCGCCACCCTCAGTCATGGTTTGGACCCACATGCCAAGGCGCTCGGCCGCGTACGGTTTTTTGCTTATCGCATTACCCTTGAAACAAAAACCGGGCGTTTTGAAAAGAATGACCCGATTGATACGTTGACGCCGCCCTCTTGATCAAAAACGTCAGCTCCTGAACTTGGACCATTCCGGTCCCACACCACGGAGATAGCCCATGAAATCCAGACTGCTTGCCATCATCACGTTAGCCGTTCCCTGCCTGTTCGGGACCGTCCAGGCCGCCGACACGCCTGCGGCACCCCCCGTCATCATGACCGTGACCACGACTGCCTTTGAGGACGGCGGCATCATTCCGCTGAGGTATACCTCGCACGGCGACAACGTACAGCCCGATTTCACGATCTCGGGAGCGCCCGAGACGGCAAAGAGCTTCGCGATCATCTTTCACGATATGGAAGTGGCCCGCGGTGGCGAGCCGGAAGATGTGCTGCACTGGGTGGCCTGGAACATCCCCACCACGACGATCCCCGAAGGCAGTCTGCCCGAGGGCAGCATGCATGGGGTGAATGTGCGCGGGACCAACGCCTACATGGGCCCGGGCGCGCAGAACCG
>DATMFX010000325.1:0-11545 GCA_035555995.1 Hyphomicrobiales bacterium
GCCATCGCCGCCAAATGGTTCAATTTTCCGCAGCTGTTCTACCTGGCGCCGGTCCCGTTGCTGGCGCTTGGCGCCTACACCCTGCTCGGCCTGCGGCTGTTCAGCGCTCAGGAAGGCTCGCGCTGGCTGCCCTTCGCCCTGCTGGTACTGCTGTGCGTATTGGCGGCGGGTGGACTTGGCTACAGCCTCTATCCCGACATCGTGCTGGGCCGGATCACGCTGTTCGAAGCCGCCGCGGCCAGCAATACCCTGATGTTCACGCTGTGGGGTGTACTGATCACCCTGCCCTGCATCATCGGCTACACGATATTCGTCTACCGGATTTTCCGCGGCGAACTCGGCGCGCAGCATTACAGTTGACCGGAAGGAAGAGCACCCATGAACACTCACGACACCCCGCACACAGCGTTGAAGCCGGAAGTGGCCGCGTTTTTCGACAAGGACACCTGGACCTTTTCCTATGTGGTCAAGGATCCGGAGTCCAAGACCTGCGCCGTGATCGATTCGGTGATGGACATCGACTACCCCTCGGGCAGCATCAGCTTCAAGGGCGCCGACGCCATCATCGACTACATCAGGCGAGAGGGGCTGGAGGTGCAGTGGCTGATCGAAACGCACGTGCATGCCGACCACCTTTCCGCCGCGCCCTATATCCAGGAACGGCTCGGCGGCAAACTGGCCATCGGCGACCACATCCTGCAGGTGCAGGATACTTTCGGCAAAGTGTTCAACGCCGGCACGGAATTCGCCCGCGACGGTTCGCAGTTCGACCATCTGTTCCAGGACGGCGAGCGCTACCGGATCGGCAACCTGCAGTGCCAGGCGCTGCATACGCCGGGCCACACGCCCGCCTGCATGACGCACGTGATCGGCGATGCCGCCTTCGTCGGCGATACCCTGTTCATGCCCGATCTCGGCACCGCGCGCGCCGACTTCCCCGGCGGCGACGCCCGCACCCTCTTCCGTTCGATTCAGCGCGTGCTCAGCCTGCCGCCCGCCACGCGCCTGTTCATGTGCCACGACTATCCCGAGGGACGCGGCGTGGAATACCAGAGCAGCGTCGGCGAACAGGCGCAGCACAACGTGCACGCCGGCAGCGGCGCCATCGAGGACGACTTCGTCAGGTGGCGCGAGGCGCGCGACGCCACGCTGGACATGCCGCGGCTCATCCTGCCATCGTTGCAGGTGAACATGCGCGCCGGGCACCTGCCGCCAGCCGAAGACAACGGCAGGCACTACTTCAAGATTCCAATCAACGCATTCCAGAAATAACCGCAAATCCAACAGGGGACCTTATGCAGACCAAACGCTTCAGCGACACCTTTACCGTATCCGGCCAACTGACGGAGGCCGACCTGCCCGCGCTGCAGGCCGCCGGCGTGCGCCACATCATCTGCAACCGCCCCGACAACGAGGCGCCGGACCAGCCGTCATATGCCGAGCTCGTCAAGGCCGCCTCCGCGCTTGGCATGCAGATGCACTATCTGCCGGTGGTGTACGACAACATCAACAGCGCCCAGGTACGCGCCTTCGGCAAACTGCTCGAAAGCAGCGAGGGCCCGGTGCATGCCTGGTGCCGCAGCGGCCTGCGTTCAGCGGCGCTGTGGAGCCTGGTGCAGGCGCAGCACGGCACGCCAACCGATCCACTGGTGCAGGCGGGCAACGCCAACGGTTTCGACTTCAGCAAGTTCCCCGCGCGTTTCGCGGGCGTCATGGAGGAACTGCGCGACAGCTTCGCCGCCCTGCCGGTGGCCGCCCACTGCCCGATGCTGATCGTCGGCGCCGGTTCGGGCGGCATCAGCCTTGCCGCCAGCATTCTGCGGCGCGATCCGCGTGCCCGCATCACCCTGGTCGATCCCGCCGATACGCATTACTACCAGCCGGGTTTCACCATGGTGGGCGGCGGCATCTTCTCGCTGGACAGCACGCGCCGGCCGATGGCGTCCGTGGTGCCTTCCGCCGCCACCTGGGTCCAGGCGGCGGTGATGCACTTCCTGCCGGAACAGAATCAGGTGGTGCTCGACAACGGCACCAGACTCAGCTACGACCGCCTGGTGGTGTGTGCCGGCCTGAAGCTGAACTGGGACGCGGTGGAAGGCCTGTCCGCCACGCTTGGCCAAAACGGCGTAACTTCCAACTATCGCGCCGACCTGTCCGAATACACCTGGCAACTGGTCAAGGAATTGCAGGGAGGCAAGGCGGTCTTCACCCAGCCGCCGATGCCGATCAAGTGCGCCGGCGCGCCGCAGAAAGTCCTCTACCTGTCCGCCGACTACTGGCGGAGCCAGCAGCGGCTGGACAAGTTCCAGATCGATTTCTATCTGCAGGGTGGCGCTTTGTTCGGCGTCAAGGAATACGTGCCGGCGCTGCAGAGCTACATGGACAAGTACCACGCCACGACGCATTACGGCCAGAACCTGGTCAAGGTGGACGGCCCCGCCCACATCGCCACGTTCAGTTCCCCGGGTGCCGACGGCACGCCGGTGCTGACCGACGTGCCGTTCGACCTGCTGCACGTCACCCCGCCGCAGTGCGCGCCGGATTTCGTGCGTAACAGCCCGCTTGCCGACCTGGGCGGCTGGATCGACGTCGACCCCGCCACGCTCAAGCATCGCCGCTATCCCAACGTCTGGGCGCTTGGGGACGTGACCAACACGCCGAACGCCAAGACCGCGGCGGCCGTGCGCAAACAGGTGCCGGTGGTGGCCAACAACCTGCTGAACGACCTGCACGGCGATGCCACCACCTATGACTACCTCGGCTACGGCGCCTGCCCGCTCACGGTGGAACGCGGCAGGATCGTGCTGGCGGAATTCGGCTACGGCGGCAAGCTGCAGCCCACCTTCCCGCGCTGGTTGCTCGAAGGCACGCGTCCCACCTGGCAGGCCTGGTTCCTCAAGGCATCGCTGCTGCCCTGGCTGTACTGGAACCTGATGCTCAAAGGCCACGAACCGCTGGCGGCGCCCCCCCGCAGCAAATGAACGTACAGCGCCTGCTCCCCTGCCTGCAGTGGCTGCGGGAATATCGTGGCGCCACCTTCGCCAGCGATTTCAGCGCCGGGCTCATCGTTACGATAATGCTCGTTCCGCAATCGCTGGCGTATGCGCTGGTGGCCGGGCTGCCGCCCGAAACGGGGTTGTATGCCAGCATACTGCCCCTGATCGCCTATGCCGTGTTCGGCACCAGCCGCACGCTGTCGGTGGGACCGGTGGCGGTGGCCTCCTTGATGACCGCCGCCGCGATCGGCAGCCAGACGCTGCTGCCGCCGCTGGAGGCGGCGCTGTGGCTGGCATTGCTGTGCGGCGCGTTCCTGCTGTTGCTTGGACTGCTGCGCCTGGGCTTTCTCGCCAATTTCCTGTCGCATCCGGTGGTAAGCGGTTTCATCAGCGCCTCGGCATTGCTGATCGCGCTTGGCCAGATGCGCCATCTGCTTGGCGTTGCCGGCGGCGGCGACACCCTGCCCACGCTGCTGCGCAGCCTGGGCGCCGAGTTCGGCCACAGCAGCGGACTGACGCTGCTGCTTGGCGGACTCACCCTGCTGTTCCTGTTGTGCACCCGCCATTGGCTTGCCGCGCTGCTGCGCACCGCCGGCCTGGGCGCTTTCGCCGCCGGCACGATCACACGCGTAGCCCCTGTCGCGGCGGTGGTCATCACCGCCTGGCTGGCCTGGTATTACCGGCTGGACCAACACGGCGTTGCGCTGCTTGGCGCCATTCCCAGCGGCCTGCCCGCACTGACACTGCCGCGCTTTTCAAGCGAGGCGATCGGCACGCTGCTGCCGCCGGCCATCCTGATCGCGGTGATCTGCTACGTGGAATCGATCGCGGTGGCGCGCACGCTGGCGGCACGCACCCGCCATAAGATCGATCCCGACCAGGAGCTGGTGGCGCTTGGCGCCTGCAACGTGGCGGCGGCCATGGGCGGCGGCTTTCCGGTGGCGGGCGGTTTTTCCCGTTCGGCGGTAAGCTTCGATGCCGGCGCCATGACGCCGGCGGCGGGATTGCTGGCCGCCATCGGCATGGCGCTGGCCACGCTGTATCTCGGCGACGCGCTGGCGTGGCTGCCCACCGCCACGCTGGCGGCCACCATCATCGTGGCGGTGCTGCCGTTGGTGGACCTGGCCATGCTGCGCGACACCTGGCGCTATTCGCGTTCCGACTTCGCCGCCGTGGCGCTGACCATCACGCTTACCCTGTTCTGGGGCGTGGAACTCGGCGTGAGCTGCGGCGTGGGCGTTTCCCTGCTGCTGCATCTGTACAAGACCTCGCGCCCGCACATCGCCGAAATCGGGGAAGTGGCCGGCACCCGCCATTTCCGCAACGTGGCGCGCCACCAGGTGGTGACGCATCCCGCGATCCTGGCGCTGCGCGTGGACGAAAGCCTGTATTTCGCCAACGCCTCCTACATCGAGGACAGCATCCTGCAGGCCCTGCGCCAGCGCGAGGGCATCCGGCACGTGGTGCTGATGTGCAGCGCCGTCAACGCCATCGACATCAGTGCATTGGAAGTACTGGAGGCAATCAACGCACGCCTGCGGCAGGCGCAGATCGGCTTTCACCTGTCGGAGGTCAAGGGGCCGGTCATGGATCAGCTGCGGCGCACCGATTTTCTGCGGCACCTCAACGGCCGGGTGTTCCTGTCGCATCACGAGGCGGTCAGCCTGCTCGGGGGTGGGCAGGACCGGCAATGATGTGACGATGGCGATAAAACCGCGCCACGGTTCGGTTCACCGGGCGAAGTCTTCTATAATCGCCATTCAATCGACCCAAGGAAATCCCATGCTGCTGCTGTCCTGGAACGTGAACGGTCTGCGTGCCGTCATGAAAAAAGACTTTCTGCCATCCATGCTGGCGGTGAATCCCGACGTGATCTGCCTGCAGGAAACCAAGGCGCAGGACGATCAGGTGCGCGAGGCGCTGACGGAACTTTCCGGTTATCACGTCTATACCAATTCCGCGCAGAAAAAGGGTTATTCCGGCACCGCCATCCTCAGCCGCCACGAGCCGCTGGACGTGCGCAACGACATGGGCATGGAGGAACACGACCAGGAAGGCCGGGTGATCGCCGCCGAATTTCCGTCCTATTACCTGGTCACCGTCTACACCCCGAATTCGGGCAGCGAGCTCAAGCGCCTCGGTTACCGCCAGGCATGGGACCGCGACTTCCTCCAATACCTCAAGCAATTGGAAAAACGTAAACCCGTGGTGGTGTGCGGCGATCTCAACGTGGCCAACACCGAGATCGACCTGGCGCGCCCCCGGGAAAACTACAACAAGGCGGCCGGCTACATGCAGGAGGAAATCGACGGCATCAACCGTCTGCTTGGCGCCGATCTGGTCGACACCTACCGGCACCTTTTTCCCGAGCAGAAAAAGTACAGCTGGTGGAGCTATCGCGCCGCCGCGCGCGAACGCGACGTGGGCTGGAGGATCGACTATTTCCTGGTGTCGCGTGCCTTGCTCGACAAGGTGGAACGCGCGGACATCCTCAACCACGTCTTCGGCTCGGACCACTGCCCGGTATTGCTGAAGATGCGCGCGCCCTGAGGGCGGAAGGTGGCGTGAATCAGCCTGGCGCGTCCGTCACCAGGCTGAAGCGCGGCACCTGCCTGCCATCGGCCAGAACCACGGCTTCGGTGAACATGGCCAGCGGGCGTACCCAGTAGCCGCCCTCGCCGTACAGCGGCACGTACAGCGCCATCACTTCCTCGGTTTCGGAATGGCGGGCAAAACCGACGACGCTGTAATCGCGTCCCTTGTAGTGGCGGTAGCGGCCAAGCGGTATGGAATTCATGCGGGCTCCTGTGAGAGCGGCCATGGTAACCAATGCCCGTGCGGCGATACAGCGCCGCGGGCACCATGCCCAACATCCAAACTTTACCCAACCTTTAAACGGCACTAATCACCACTTAACCGCCTTGCCGCAAAGTGCGCGCGTCAGTACCCGCGAGGACACTCACGCATGTTCAAGCACATCCAGGCACTGGATACCCGTCTCTTCCTCGGCTTGTTCGATCCGCA
Organism: Hyphomicrobiales bacterium; assembly: GCA_035555995.1. Classification (GTDB taxonomy): domain Bacteria; phylum Pseudomonadota; class Gammaproteobacteria; order Pseudomonadales; family Pseudohongiellaceae; genus CAILUG01. The sequence goes on from DATMFX010000325.1 coordinate 6,021, forward strand.
GCATCGCCCCGACCTCACCCGTTTCAGTTTCGTGCTTTCCGCCACCGCCGACGGCTGGCTGTATTTCTCGCTGCTGCCGATCCTGGCGGTAACTCACCCGCAGGATTTCCGCCTGTGGTTCCTGCTGGCGCTCTGCGCCTTTTCCGTGGAACGCTGCCTGTACTTCAGCCTGAAGAACGGTATCCGGCGCCGCCGGCCGCCACAGATACTCGACAACGTGCAGGCGGTGATCCGGGCCGCCGACCGCTTCAGCCTGCCCTCGGGCCACACCTCCGCCGCGTTTCTGTTCGTGACGTTCCTCACCTTCGGCATCAGCCCCTACTTCGCGCCGCTGTATCTGTGGGCCTGTGGCGTGGGCATGTCACGCGTGGTGCTCGGCGTGCACTTTCCCGGCGACATCCTGCTTGGCGCACTGCTGGGCAGCAGCGTCGCCCTGGCCTTCCTCTGAGAAACACGCAATGAAAATACTGTACGGCGTCCAGGGCACCGGCAACGGCCACATCAGCCGCGCCATGGCCATGCACGCAGCTTTCCAGGCCTTTCCCGAACTCGAGATCACCTGGCTGTTGAGCAGCCGCCCGCGCGAACAGGGCCTGGGCACGCTCAGCGCGTTCGAATGGCGCAAGGGACTCAGCTTCGTGGCGCGCAATGGCAGCATCGACGTGCTCGCCACGCTGCGCCAGGCCGACCTGCGCCAGTTCCGCCAGGATATCAACACCCTGGATCTGCACGGCTACGACCTGGTGATTTCCGATTACGAACCCGTGATCTGCCATGCCGCCCGCAAGCGCGGCATTCCGGTAACGGGCATCGGTCACCAGTATGCCTTCATGCATCAGGTGCCCCGGCGCGGCGACAACGTGGTGGTCAATACGCTGATGCGCCGCTATGCGCCCGCGAGCCTGCCGGTAGGCCTGCACTGGCACCATTTCGACCAGCCCATCCTGCCGCCGATCGTGGATCTGGACCATACGGTCAACCCAATGCAGGTGCAGCCGGACAAGATCATCGCCTACCTGCCGTTCGAGAACGCCGATGCGGTCTGCGCACTGCTGCGCCAGTTCCCCGCCTACCAGTTCTACGTGTATCACCCGGCGGTGCCGCACGCCGATACGCACAACCTGCATCTGCGGCCGATCTCGCGCACGGGGTTCAAACAGGATTTGCTCGATGCGACTGGCGTGATCACCAACGCCGGTTTCGAACTGATCAGTGAATGCCTGCAGTGGCAAAAGAAAATTATCGCCAAGCCGCTGCGCGGGCAGATGGAGCAGCTCTCGAATGCCGCGGCGCTGCAGCAGCTCGGCTATGCGGCGGTGACCGACCGGCTCGACGCTACCGCCATCGAGCACTGGCTAAAGACGCCTCATCACATGCAGCAGATACGCTATCCCGACGTTGCGCGTGCCCTGGCGGGCTGGATCGCGGGGGGGCAGCAGGAAACGGTGCCCGCGCTCGCCTCGCGGCTGTGGCAGCAGAGCAGCCTCGGCGCGGCACCGCTCGATGCCCAGCCGGCCACCGCGTAGGCGCGGCGCCGGCACTCGTTCAGACAGTGGGCGGGCGCCGCGTCATTCGTTGCTGTGCAGCGCCACGCGCGCCTTGTCGTCGTCGGCCACGCCAAGGGGTTCCTGATCCTTGTCGAGCTTGGCGGTGTCGTTGCGCCTGGCTTCCAGGCGCGCCAGGTATTCGGGGCTGACGTCGCCGGTCACGTAACGGCCGTCGAACACGGAACACTCGAACTGCATCGGCTCCCCGGTGCCTTCGGCGCAGGAGGCGACCAGATCGTCCAGATCCTGGAACAGCAGCCAGTCGGCGCCGATCAGCTGGCGCACTTCCTCCACGGTCTTGCCGTGGGCGATCAGTTCGTCGGCCGCGGGCATGTCGATGCCGTACACGTTGGGGTATTTGACCGGCGGCGAAGCGGAACAGAAATACACCTTGCGCGCACCGGCGTCGCGCGCCATCTCGATGATCTGGCGGCAGGTGGTGCCGCGCACGATGGAATCGTCCACCAGCATCACGTTCTTGCCCTGGAACTCCAGCGGAATGGCATTGAGCTTCTGCCTCACCGATTTGCGGCGCTGGCTCTGCCCCGGCATGATGAAGGTACGGCCGATGTAGCGGTTCTTGACGAAGCCTTCGCGGAACTTCACGCCCAGCGCGTTGGCCAGTTCCACCGCGGCGGTGCGGCTGGTGTCGGGAATCGGAATGATGACGTCGATGTCGTGGTCGGGATGTTCGCGCTGGATCTTCTGCGCCAGTTTCTCGCCCATGCGCAGCCGCGATTTGTAGACCGAGATGCCGTCGATCATGGAGTCGGGACGGGCGAAATACACGTGCTCGAAGATACAGGGCGTGGGCGTGCTATGGGTGGCACACAGTTGCGAGGCCACGTTGCCGTTGACGTCGATGTAGATGGCCTCGCCCGGCGCCACGTCGCGCTCCAGGGAGAAACCCTGCGAATCCAGCGCCACGCTTTCCGAGGCCAGGATGTATTCCTCGCCCTTGGGCGTGGTGCGCTTGCCGAACACCAGCGGGCGGATGCCGTAAGGATCGCGGAAGCCCACGATGCCATAGCCCACCAGCATGATCACCGCTGCATAAGCGCCACGGCAGCGTTTGTGTACCGCCGCGATGGCCTTGAACACGTCGGCGGCGGTGGGCTTGATCTTGCCGAGCAGCTGCAGTTCGTGGGCGAACACGTTGAGCAGCACCTCGGAATCGGAATCGGTGTTCAAATGCCGCAGATCGTCGCGGTAGATGTCCCGGGACAGCTCGTCGGAATTGGTCAGGTTGCCGTTGTGCGCCAGGGCGATGCCATACGGCGAATTCACGTACAGCGGCTGCGCCTGCGCGGCGCTGGAATTGCCGGCGGTGGGATAACGCACATGGCCGATGCCCATGTTGCCCAGCAATTGCTTCATGTGGCGGGTGTGGAACACGTCGCGCACCAGGCCGTTGTCCTTGCGCAGGTTCACGTGGTTGCCTTCACAGGTCATGATGCCGGCGGCATCCTGCCCCCGGTGCTGCAGCACCGTGAGGCTGTCATAGAGCGCCAGATTGACGTTCGACCTGCCGACGATCCCCACTATTCCGCACATGTATCGACTCCTGAAGCGTTGCTGTTCAAACGGGCTGGCCAGGCCCTGGGCGCAGGGCGCCGGGATCGATGCCCAGCAGCCCTCCGAGATAATCGGCCAGGCTGAGCAGGTACGGCACGCTGAGCGCGTCGTCGTACCACTGCCGGCCAAGATCGAACTGGGCCAGCAGCACGGCCAGCACAGTGACCACCAGCACGCCGCGGATCAGGCCGAACAGCGCACCGAGGGCGCGGTCGGCGCCGCCCAGGCCGATGGCGCTGGTGAATTTCGAAATCAGGTTGGCAAGCAGGCCGCCGCCGAAAATGGTCACCACGAAAATCAGTGCTATTGCGGCCAGCTTGCGCGCCGCCGCGTTGGCAATGAGGCCCTGCAGCCAACTGCCCACCAATTCGTTGAAGCTCACCGCCAGCACGCCGGCCGCCACCCAGAAGAACAGCGACAGCGCTTCCTTGACCAGCCCGCGCAATATCCCGTACAGGCAGGACAGCACCACCACGGTCACGACGATGACGTCAGCCACGGCCATGACGAAAGCCTATGTGCCAGCGTCGCATCGCTTGCGGAACCATCGTGGCGTGGCCCCTCAAGGGCTGGTGTCGAGGCTGAAACGGCTGACCATGCCATCCAGCTTGAAGCGGGATTTCAATTCCTGCTGCAGCGCGCCCGCTTCCGCCCGCGTGGCCAGGGGACCGACGAACACGCCGTTCATGCGGCCCTGCGCGGTGGCGACGGGCTCCAGATAAGCCTTGTAATCGGCGGCAAGCAGGTCATTGAGCAGCTTGTCGGCATTGCGGCGTTCGCCAAAGAGGCCCAACCGCACCACCCAGCCCTCGGGCAGGCCCGCGGCATCGATGGCGGGCACCTGTTCGGCGCTCGGCGCCGCCACGGCAGGCGCCGGCGTGGGTTCGGCGGGAGCCGGCGCGACAGCGGGCGGCTCGTTTGCCGCGGGCGCGGTGGCGCCATCGGTTTGCGCCTGATCCGCCGCAATGGCATCCGGCGTTTCCTCCGCGACAAAGGGCGGCAGATCCAGCTGCGGCTGGCTTGGGGCGTCGGCCACGATCGTGTCCTCGACCAGCGCGGGACGCACCGGCTCGGTGAAGTCGGGCGTATCGATACGCGGGGGCGGCGGAAAGTCGAGATTCATGGCCGGCGGGCGGATGCCCTCGCCGTCCAGCAGCATGGGGATGAAAATCAGCGCCAGGCAAACCAGCACCAGGGTGCCGATGAGCCGTTGTTTCATTGCCTGATTCAAATCAACTCCAGTACGGCCGCCACGGTATGAAAGGACCCGGTGACGACAATGGTGTCCGCCGGCTCGCTGTCGGCAAGCGCGGCCTGGAACGCAGCGGCCACGCTGTCATGACGACTGACCTGGGCGTGGCCGAGTTTGCGGGCGTGATTATATATGATTTCGGCGGACGATCCTCGTTCTCCGCCAAGCGGTGCGGCATACAGCCGATCCGCCTGGGGCGCCAGCAGGGAGATCACGCCAGCGCTGTCTTTGTCACCCAGCATGGCCAGCACCATCAGCACGCGCCCACCCCCCAGGCGGGTGCGCAGATTGTGCGCCAGATTGGCGGCGGCATGCGGGTTGTGGGCCACGTCCAGGATCACCTTGCGCTCCGCATGGCGCAGTTCCTGGAAGCGCCCCGGTACCACGATGTCGCGCAGGCCCTGGCGCAGCGCCGCTTCCGGCAGCGCCGGGCTCAGGTATTGCAGGGCCTGCACCACGGCGGCGGCGTTGTCGAACGGAAAGCCGTTGCGCGGCAACGCGGCGAATTCCAGCGCCTGCCCCTGCGCGTCATGGCCGCGCCAGGTCCAGGTGTCGCCGTGTTCCTCCCAGGTGTAGTCGACACCCTTGCGCAACAGGCGGGTGCCGAAGGCCCTGGCGGTTTGCAACACGCTGTCCGGCGCGTCGGTCTCGCCATACACCGCCGGCTTGCCGGCGCGAAAAATACCGGCTTTTTCCCGGCCGATCGCCTCGCGCGTGCTGCCGAGCCAGTCGACGTGGTCGAGTGCCACGTTGGTGAGAATGCTGAGCGCCGGCTCGACGATGTTCACCGCATCGAGGCGGCCGCCAAGGCCGACTTCCAGAATCAGGTACTCGGGCTGGCGCGCGGCGAACAGCACCAGCGCCGCCAGCGTGCCATATTCGAAATAGGTGAGCGACACGTCGCCGCGCACCGCTTCCACCGCGTTGAAGGCGGCGCACAGCGAGGCGTCATCCACCGGTTCGCCATCTAGGCAGACGCGTTCGTTGTAGCGCAACAGGTGCGGCGAGGTATATGTGCCCACCGTATGGCCGGCGGCGCTCAGCGTGGCGGCCAGCATGGCCACCGTGGAGCCCTTGCCATTGGTGCCGCCGACGATGACGCAGTGGATCGGGCGCAGATCCAGCTGCAGGCGCTCGAACACCCGGCGCAC
>DATMFX010000326.1:0-3680 GCA_035555995.1 Hyphomicrobiales bacterium
TTCCGTCACGATGTCGCCCATTTTCAGCGCATAGAAGCGGCGGTTTTCCAGCTTCACGTAGCCGCGTTCCTGGATCGTGGAAATGATGGCGGCATAGGTGGAAGGCCGGCCGATGTTGCGCTTTTCCAGCTCCTTGACCAGGCTGGCTTCGGTATAGCGTGCCGGCGGCTTGGTGAAATGCTGTATCGGATCGAGCTTCTGTAGCTTCAGGGTTTCGCCCACGCCGATGTCGGGCAGCACCACGTCTTCGTCCTTGCCGGTGCTCGGGAACACCCGGGTATAACCGTCGAATTCCAGGATGCGGCCCTTGATGCGCAGTTCGAAATCCCCGGCGGTGGCATCCACCGTGGTGCTTTTGTAGCGCGCCGGCGGCATCTGGCAGGCCACGAACTGCTGCCAGATCAGGTTGTACAGGCGCACCGCATCGCGCTCCATGGCGGACAGCGAGGACGCATTCTCGCCCACGTTGACGTCCGAGGGACGGATCGCTTCGTGCGCTTCCTGGGCGCCTTCGCGGCTGGTATAGCTCTGCGCGCGTTCCGGCAGGTAGTTTTTGCCGAAACGCTTGCCGATGTAATCGCGGCAGGCGGCCACGGCATCCACGCTCAAGTGCGTGGAATCGGTACGCATGTAGGTGATGTGGCCGGCTTCATACAACCGCTGCGCCATCATCATGGTTTTCTTGACGCTGAAGCCGAGCCGGGTGGAAGCCGCCTGCTGCAGCGTGGAAGTGATGAACGGCGCCTTGGGCCGGGAGGTGGTGGGCTTGTCTTCGCGCGCGGTGATGCTGTAGGCGGCGTCCTGCAGCAGCGCCACGGCCGTTTCGGCTTCGGCGGCATTGCGGGGGCGGAATTCCTTGCCGTTCTGGCGCAGTACCTGGAAGCGCAATGCCTCCTTATGCTTGGCGGCCAGCAGATCGGCGAACAGATCCCAATATTCCTCGGGCACGAAAGCGCGGATTTCGCGTTCTCGCTCCACCAGCAGCCGCACCGCCACCGATTGCACGCGGCCCGCGGACAGGCCGCGCGCCACCTTGGCCCACAGCAACGGCGACACCATGAAGCCCACCACGCGGTCGAGGAAACGCCGTGCCTGCTGCGCCTCCACGTGCTTCATGTCCAGCTCGCCGGGGGCGGCGAAGGCGGATTCGATGGCTTTTTTGGTGATTTCGTTGAACACCACGCGCGAATAGCGCTCGGGGTCGCCGCCGATGGCTTCGCGCAGGTGCCAGGCGATCGCCTCCCCTTCACGGTCCAAGTCGGTGGCGAGATAGATGTGGTCACTGGATTGGGCCAGCTTCTTGAGCTCGCTGACCACTTTTTCCTTGCCCGGCAGTATCTGGTAGTTGGCCTTCCAGCCTTTGTCCGGGTTGATGCCCATGCGCGCCACCAGCTGTTCCTTGGCCTTGCGCGCCTTGTGCGCCGCTTTCTGCGCCGGGCTGAGCTTGCGGGTTTCGGCAGCCTTGCGGGCACGGGCCTTGGTGTCGGTTTCTTCCCCACTGCCGCTGACCGGCAAATCGCGGATATGGCCGATGCTGGACTTCACCACGAAGTCCTTGCCCAGGTACTTGTTGATGGTTTTCGCTTTCGCGGGAGACTCGACGATAACCAGATTTTTAGCCATTACTGCTTGATTTTCCTAGTATTTTCAAGGAACAACAGGGCGGCGATGCAGGGGCCGCGCGGGGCCGAGGGCCGGGCCGAAAAAGGCCGGCATTAAACCATCGGTTCCGGGAAAAGGAAAGGCGACCTCCCGGACGCCCCCGGCCAGCCGGTGTGGGCGCCATGGCCGGGAAGCCACCGTGGCTTCCCGGTTTTTGGGGTCAGGCTACCTGGACTTCGCGGGTCCAGCCGAAGGAATCCCGGCGCTCACCGCGCTGAATCTGGCAGAGGATGTCGTACAGCTGCTGCATCACCGGGCCCACGCTCTCGCCCTTATCGTGGAAATAATGCCAGGCGTCGTCGAACCACAGCTTGCCCACCGGCGACAGCACCGCCGCTGTGCCGCAGGCCGCCACTTCCTCGAACGTAGCGATTTCGGCGCGCAGGTCGATCGGGCGTTCTTCGATGTGCAACCCCAATTCGTGCTTGCCGATGTCCATGATGGAACGGCGGGTGATGCTCGGCAGGATGGCCTGGGAAGACGGCGTCAGCAGCTTGTTGCCCTTGGCGGCGATCACGATGTTGGCCGAACCGGCCTCTTCGATGTAGCGGCGCTCGGCGGCGTCCAGGTACAGGGCTTCGTAGGCGCCAAGCTCCTGGGCGCAGCGGGTGGCGTAAAGCCCGCCGGGGTAGTTGGCGCCGGCCTTCACGTCGCCCAAGCCATGCGGCGCGGCACGGTCGAAATCGCTCACGGCCAGCGAAATCACCGACAGGCCGCCGCTTTTGTAATACGGTCCCACCGGGCACACCATGACGCGGAATTCGTATTGCTTGGCCGGACGCAGGCCCATATTGGCGCCCACCCCGATCAGAAGCGGACGGATATACAACGAAGCGCCGCTGCCATAGGGCGGCACCCAGGCGGCATTGGCGCGCACCGCTTCATGGATGCCGCGCAGGAACAGCTCCTGGGGCACGCGGGGCATGGAGAGCCGGTCGCTGGTGTTCTGCATGCGTTCGCAGTTGAGTTCGGGCCGGAACAGCAGGATGCGGCCGTCCTGCGCGGTTTGCGCCTTGAGCCCTTCGAAGCACTGCTGGGCATAGTGCAGCGCCGGCGAACCTTCGTGCAGTTGGATGATCTCGGAGGTCACCAGTTCGCCATCGGACCACTGCCCGTCGCGCCAGATGGCGGAAAAGCGATAGTCGGTCTTGGTGTATTCAAAGCCGAGCTTGCTCCATTCGATGTGCTTTTTTTCCACAGCAGTTCTCCGAGCCGGTGCGTCAGTGGCGGGCGAGTATAGCAGATTTGCAAATTAGGACACTATTGTTGACCAATTTTTTCATCGAAAACGGCACGCCCCTGGTAAAGTCCGGCCCGGCTCCCTACCATCGGCGCTTTTGCGGCGTACCCCCTGGCCGCCATCCCTTCGGGGACGCCGCCGTTGGCGGCGCGAAACATTTCTCCCGGAAATTTTTTGGAACCGCCATGCCCCAGTCCACCCTGCCGCTGATCGATATCGGCGCCAACCTCGTGCACGAGAGCTTCGCCCTCGATCTCGACACCGTGATCGAGGACGCGCAGCAGGCCGGGCTGGCGGCCATGATCGTCACCGGCACCTCGCCGCAAACGAGTGAGCAGGCGGCGGCGCTGGCCGCCACGCGCCCCGGTTATCTCTACAGCACCGCCGGCGTGCATCCGCACGACGCCAGCCACTACGATACGGACGCGCTGGCGCAGCTGCGCCAGCTCTGCGCCCTGCCCCAGGTGGTGGCCGTGGGCGAAACCGGGCTGGACTACAACCGCAATTATTCGCCGGCGCCGGACCAGGAGCGCGTGTTCGCGGCGCTGCTGGCACTGGCGGTGGACTGTGGCCTGCCGGTATTCCTGCACCAGCGCGACGCCCACTCGCGCTTCCTGCCATTGCTCAAGGAATACCGCGATCAGCTGAGCCGCGCCGTGGTGCATTGCTTTACCGGCACCCGCGCCGAGCTGTTCGATTACCTCGACCTGGACCTGTACATCGGCATCACCGGTTGGGTGTGCGACGAACGCCGTGGCCAGGAGCTGCAAACGCTGAT
>DATMFX010000327.1:0-7023 GCA_035555995.1 Hyphomicrobiales bacterium
GCCTTGGCCATGCGCTCGGCGATCACCGCGGCATCGTCCTGGCCGCGCGCAGTCAGGCGCTGCTCCAGCGCGGCGCGCGAGGGCGGCAGGATGAAGATGCTTACGGCCTCGGGCATCGCTTGCTTCACCTGCGCGGCGCCCTGCCAGTCGATTTCCAGTATCACGTCCCAGCCCTGGGCCAGTTGCGCCTTCACCCAGTCGCGCGAAGTTCCATAAAAATTACCGAAAACAACGGCATTTTCCAGAAAAACGCCGCGATTCTGCATGTCGTGGAAGGTATCCACGTCCACAAAGTGGTAATTGACGCCGTGCTCTTCCCCAGGGCGTTTGGGGCGGGTGGTATGCGACACGGACACGCACAGGCCGGCATCGGCGCGCTGTTCGGCGGGCGCCGCCAGCAGCGCCTTCACCAAAGAGGTCTTGCCGGCACCCGAGGGGGCGGAAATCAGATAGAGGTTGCCGTCGGGCATGCAGGGATCCTGTGTCGTTGCCTCCGGCACACACCGGAGCCGGGGGATCATAGCAGTGTTCGGAAGCATGCTGAACGGCGAGGTCATGGAGGAAAAACCGATTGTGAATCGTCTGATGGAATAGGGAGGCAGGAATGGCGCAAGCCTTGCCGGGAACTTCATGACCTGCCGCCCGCGCCGATCCGGCGGATGACAAAAAAATTAAAACAACGGAGGGGAAACGGCAATGAAGGCAAACGACAGACGCAAACGCAGCCGCCTGGCGGCCACCATGGCCGCGGTGGTGTCAGGCGCCACGGTAGGCATGGCAGGCGCCCAGGCGCAGGAAGCGGAAACGGCGCCCACGGGCGTCGAGGAAATCTCGGTAACCGGCTCGCGCATCCAGCGCTCGGGCATGACCACGCCCACGCCGGTAACGGTGATGGAGCGCAGCGAACTGGAAGTGTTGGCGCCCGGCAGCCTGATGGACGGCCTGGATCAGATGCCGCAATTCATGAACAGCCTGACGGTGGCCGATGCCGGCGGTTCCACCTGGGTCAGCACCGGCGGCCAAAGCGTGGTGAACATGCGCGGGCTGGAACCGCAGCGCACCCTGGTGCTGCTCAATGGCCGCCGCATCGTGCCCTCCAACCACCTGGGCACGGTGGACATCAACCAGTTTCCGCAGGCCTTGATCGCGCGCACCGAAATCGTCACCGGCGGCGCTTCCGCGGCCTACGGCTCGGATGCGGTGGCGGGCGTGACCAACTTCATCATCGACACCAGTTTTTCCGGCCTGGAAGGCCTGGTGCAGACCGGCATCAGCGATCTCAGCGATGCCGAGAACCACCGTGCCTCGCTGGCGGGCGGCTTCGCGCTTGGCGAGCGCCTGCACGTGGTGATGGGCGGCGACTGGTTCAAGCAGGGCGGCATCGCCAACTACGAAGGCCGCGACTGGTTCCGGAACTGGGGCAACATCAACTTCGGCGACGTGAACGGCGTGCCGAAGCAGACGCCGCAGCGCGTGCGTTACGAGAATGTCTGTTCCCGCAACGAGACCATCGGCGGCTTGATCACGCAGGGTCCGCTGGCGGGCACGCACTTCCTCAGCGACGGCAGTCCCGCCCCTTACTTTGACGGCGAAGTGCTCGACGGCGCCGCGCGCGACGGGTTGGCCAACACAAGCGCCGGCAACCCCAACGGCATCATCACCGGCAACATGGTCAGCAATCGTGAGGGCAGTTGCGACCATCTCGCCTATCGCAATGTGGTAATGGCGGCGCAGGAGCGCAACAGTTTCCTGGGGCTGGCTACTTTCGACATCAGCGAGGATCACACCCTGAGCCTGCAGGTGGTGCGCGGCTACAACAAGATCGATAACCAGCGCGGCGGCTATTCCTGGTCGGGCACGCGCGACCGGATCACCATCTACGACGACAACGCTTTTCTCGACGAAACCATTCGCGCCCAGATGCAGCAGCTTGGCTTGAAGTCGTTCCAGATGCACAAGGTGTTGCCGCACGACGATCCGCTCAACAACGCTGGCCTCGGCGGCGCGGTGACCACCGGCAAGTCGGTGTCCACCACCATCGCGCTGGAGGGCACGCTGTTCGAAGGTTGGCGCTACCAAACCTATTACCAGTATGGCGAAGGCTTTCGCGGCGTGGTGGTGCAGTCGAACCGGCGCGACCACACCTACCGCGCCATGGAAGCGGTGTTCCATCCGGAAACCGGCGAGATCGTGTGCCGTTCCACTTTGAAGGATCCCACCGACGGCTGCGTGCCCTACAACGTGTTCGGGCAGAACAATGAAAGCACGCAGGTGGCGCGGTATTTCAACGATTTCATGTGGGTGAACAGCGACATCGAGCAGCACGCGGCGGAGTTCGTGGTGGACGGCACGCTGTTCGAGGGCTGGGGCGCCGGCGCCGTCTCGCTGGCGGTGGGCGCCAGCTATCGCAAGGAAGACCTGTTCCAGATTGGCGGCGATCCGCTGGGCTCGCCGATTCCGGTGCCGCCGGACGGGCACCTGCGCACGCCGGTCGATGCCAATGGCGAAAAACTCTACTTCGGCCTGCCGCCCGGCATCGAGGGCAACAACATCATGGCCTTCACCAATGCGCCGACCATACGCGGCGGCTACGAGGTGACCGAGGGCTTCGTGGAAACCCTGATCCCGGTGCTGCGCGAGGTGCCCTTGATCCAGGCGTTCGACCTGAGCTTCGCGGCGCGCTATGCCGATTACGAAGGCAGCGGCGGCATCTGGGCCTGGAAGGCCGGCGGCGACTGGCAGGTGACGGACGAGCTGCGGTTTCGCCTTACGCGTTCGCGCGACGTGCGCGCCGGCAATCTCAACGAGCGCTTCAACGCCACCACGGGCGGCGGCACCATCATCGACCCCGAGTTCGGTGACGATCAGTACACCATCAGCGTCCACGTGGGCGGCAATCCCAACGTCAACCCGGAATATTCCGACACCATGACCTACGGCTTCGTCTACCAGCCGCTGTGGCTGACGGGACTTTCCACCTCGTTGGACTACTACGACATCCGCATCAGCGACGCCATCAACCAGATCGGCATCCAGAACATCATGGATGAATGCTACAAGCGCAATGCCTTCTGCGATCAGATCGAGCGCGGCATCGACGGACGTGTGCAGGTGATCCGCAACCTATTCATCAACCTGGACGAGTTCCGGGTGCGCGGCGCCGATTTCGAGGTGGGCTACCGCACCGATCTCGACCTGCTCGGCGGCGGCGAGAGCCTGAGTCTGCGCCTGATCGCCTCCCACATGTTCGAATCCTCGATCACGCCCTATCAGGCGGAGAAGATCGAGCGCGCCGGCAATATGGAATTTCCGGACTGGAATGCCACCTTCAACGCCACCTATCGCCGCGGCGCGCTGAGTTTCATCTGGGCGGAACGCTGGCGCGGCAAGGTGAAGCAGGACCTCAGCTGGGTGAGCGGCATCGATGTGGACAAGAACGAGGTGGCTTCGCAGCATCTCACCACGCTGCGGCTCAACTATGATCTCGATACCGATGCCGGCGCTTACGCACTTTATGCGGCGGTCAACAATCTGTTCGACAAGAATCCGGGCGATGCTCTAGGCCTGAGCAACATTTACGGTAATATCGGTCGCACCTACACCCTTGGGCTGCGCTACAGTTTTTAGACCCGGCAGGGGATTGAATGCATGCGAAAACGCAACAGTCGGAACTCGATGACAACCACACGCTCATACCTTGCGCCGCCGACGTGCGCGCTGCTGGCGCTGGCCCTCTGGCCGGCACCGCTGCCGGCCGACGAACCGGTGCAGCACTTCGACCCCAATATCGAGCTGCCCGACAGCGAAGGCAAGGCGGTGGTGCTGCGGGCCTGTACCAAATGTCACGAACTGGCCGGTCTGTCTGCTTATAAAGGCTATTGGGGCCGGGAGCAGTGGAAGGAAATGGTCGAAGGCATGGTCAAGAATGGAGCGGAACTCGTCCCGGCGGACGTGGAGGTGGTGGCCACCTACCTGGACCGCCACTTTGGCCGGGAATGAACCAACACAACAAACATAGGCTTACTTTGCGGGGGAATTGACGATGAATGGAACCAGACTGGTACGCAATACGCTGGCGGCGGCACTCGGCTTGGCGCTGATGGGGCAGTGTTCGCTGCTGGCGGCGCAGAATGTGAGGATCGTGCAGACCAATTCGCGCAGCGACGTGATCTCCCTGATCGATCCGGCAACACAGCAGGTGGTAGGCGAAGTGCACGGCGTGCCGGTCAACCATGGCGCCGCGGGCGCGCCCGACGGCAGCCGCCTTTATTTCAGCAGCGAAGCCAAGACCACGCTCGACGTGGTGGATACCGCCACCATGGAGATCATCAAGGAAATCCCGCTGAGCGCGCGGCCGAACAACATCACCATCAGCAAGGACGGCCGTTTCGTGTTCGTGGGCATCATGCAGGGTGACGGTGGCCTCGATGTCATCGACACCCAGGCGCTGGAAAACGTCGATCACATCGACACCGAATCGCGCGTGCACAACGTGTACGTGACCCCCGACGGCAAGTACGTGGTGGCCGGGGCCTTCGGCGGCGACGAGAACCTGCGCGTGTACGACGCCGCCACCCGCGAATTCGCCTTCTCGCTGTTCCCGCCCAAGGATGGCAACCAGGGCGACGCGATGGACGGCATCCGCCCGATCAGCTTCTCCACCAATGCCGACGGTTCCACCAAGAACATGTACGTGCAGCTGTCGGATTATCACGGCTTCGCGGTGGTGGATTTCGCCACGCGGCAGGAGATCGCGCGCATCGAGCATCCCAGCATTCCCGTGGAGCAACGCGTGGCGGAAGGTACCTACAACCGCGCGCCGGCGCACGGCATCGGTGTGGCGCCGGACCAGATGACTTTGTGGTCCTGCAGCCGCCTCAACGGCCACGTGTATGGCTATTCCCTGCCGGATATGGAACTGATCGCGGAAATCCCGGTGGGCGACCACCCCGACTGGATCACGTTCAGCCCTGACAGCAAATATGCCTACGTGGCAAACGGCGGCAGCGACAACGTGTCCGTGATCGACATCGCGGCGCGCTCGGAGCTTACGCGCATTCCGGTGGGCCCCGCGCCCAAGCGCAACATCACCGTGTCCCTGCCGTAAGGCTGGCATCCGGTACACGGCAAGAGGCACGACTGACGAGGGCAGCAGCATGGCGCCGCGTTCATTCTGGAAAGGGTATCTGAAGCTTTCGCTGGTCACCTGCCCGGTGACCATGGCGCCCGCCACCAGCGACGCCGAAAAGGTCCGGTTCCATACCTTGAACGCCCGCACCGGCAACCGCGTGGCCAGCCGCTACGTCGACGCCGTCAGCGGCAGGCCGGTGCGCGAGGATGACGAGGTCAAGGGTTATCCGCGGGGCGAGGATGAGTTCGTGCTGCTGGAGGACGACGAGCTCGACAGTGTGGCTCTGGAAAGCACGCGCACCCTCGATATCGAAACGTTTGTTCCCGCCGATTCGGTCGGCTGGCTCTGGTACGACACGCCGCATTACCTCACCCCGGCGGACCGGATCGGCGAAGAGGCATTTTCGGTGATCCGCGAGGCGCTGGCCGATACCGGCACGGTGGGCATCGCGCGCCTGGTGCTCTACCGGCGCGAGCGTGCGGTGATGCTGGAGCCGCGCGACAAGGGGATCGTGGTCTGGACCCTGCGCTATGGCGACGAGGTGCGCGATCCCGCGGATTATTTCGATGCCATCGACGCCGAAAAACCCGACACCGCCACCTTGAAACTGGTGAAGCAACTGATCCGGGAACGGACGCAGGACTGGGATCCCACCATGGCCTCGGACCCGGTGCAGGCGCGGTTGCTGGACATCATCGCATCGAGAAAAAAACAGCATAAGCGGCCGGCAAAAGCGCAGGCGAAGCCTACAGCCGAGCCGCCGGACAACGTGATCAATATCATGGACGCGCTGAAGCGCAGTCTGGCGGCGGAGAAGAAGAAATAGCGTCTCAGCTTTTTGGCGCGGGAGATTTCCGCGCCGCTGGTTTCCGTGCAGTCGATTTCCGTGTCGTCGATTTCGGTGCCGTTGATTTCTGCGTTGCCGGTTTTTGTGTCGCTGATTTCCGTGCCTTTGGCTTTTGCGCTTTCGCTTTCGCCACCTTGGACTTCCCCACCTTCAGCGGTTTCGCGGCAGCGCGGAACCCTTCCCAGGGATCGCGGCTCAAGGCGGCAAGACGAGTCGGCAGGGTTTCCAGTGTGAAATAGGCCGGCCCGATCTCGAGCGACAGTTCCTCCCAGCCGATCGGGGTCGAAATCGCCGCGCCGGGCCGGGCGCGCGGGCAATAGGCGGCCACTGCGGTAGAGCCGCGCTGGTTGCGCAGGTAGTCGATCAATATCTTGCCCTTGCGCTTGGCCTTGCTGATCGTGGCTACGTAGCTGTCCGGTGCATCCTTCGCCATGGCCTCGGCCAGGCTCTTCGTGAACGCTTTGACCTCGGGCCAGGTGGCGTGGGGCTTGAGTGGCGACACCACATGCAGCCCCTTGCCGCCCGAGGTTTTGACGAACGCCTCGAGCCCCGCGTCATTCAGGCGCTGGCGCAGTTCCCGCGCGCAGTCGATCACGCGCTGCCAGGCCACGCCCTCGCCGGGGTCGAGGTCCAGCGTGATCATGTCGGGACGTTCCCAGTCATCCAGCGTCGAACCCCAGGGATGGATTTCCAGCGCCGCCGACTGGACCAGGCCGATCAGTCCGTCCAGATTTTCGATGGCGATCAGCGGCTCGGCGGGGTCCTTGGGATCGTTGACCAGCCGGATATTGGCATTCAGTCCTTTCCAGGCGTGTTTCTGGAAAAACTTCTGCCCCTCGATGCCGTCCGGGCAACGCAGCAGCGCCAGGGGCCGGTTGACCACGAACGGCGCGATGCGGCGCCACACCTGGGTATAGTAATCGGCCAGCCCTTCCTTGGTGATGCCCTGCTCGGGCCAGTAGAGGCGGTCGGGATGGGTGAGCGTCACGTTGGGCCGGGGCGTTTTCGCCGCCGGTTTCGTCCCCGCTTTCGCCGGTGTCTCACG
>DATMFX010000328.1:0-2595 GCA_035555995.1 Hyphomicrobiales bacterium
AGGTCGAAGTTAATCACGATCGCCAGGGCGTCCAAGCGAAAGGGCTCCAAGCGCCCGCGCTGGGGTAACAAGCGCCAGGCCGTTACTGTGCAGGTCAGGAAGGGCGGCGGCAGAAGGCCGGTGGCCGCGCGAATCAGCGCCACGGGCGCCAAGCACTCAGCAGGGTTTATCGTCACCGGCGCCAACGGCAACCGCCATGTGTTTTATCGACGCGGGTCGAGCCGCATGGATATCGCGGCGGCGCACACCTGGTCCATTCCGGAAATGGTGATCAATGCTGCGGGGCGGGCCGGCTCGCTGCAGGATTACTACGAGTTTATGAACGACACGCTCGACCTGGAATTCGGCCAGGCCATGGAGCACCTCTTGGGGCTTGAATCCAATGATCCACCAGATACGGGCCCTGTTGAGCCAGGTTGAGGCATTCGCCGACAAAGTGGAATGCGCAGAAGATCTGGAGGCTGCGGTACTTACGAACTACGAACCCGCCGACCTGCCGCGCGTGCTGCTGTTCTACGGCGATCACGATTACCTCAGCCGCGAGAACAACTTGCGCGCATCACAAGAGATGATCAAACAGGTGGTCGCTGTCCTGTACTGCACGCTCGCGGATCTCGACAACCTCGAGCGCACGCTGGTGTCCACAGTGCTCGGCTATGTCCACCAGGCTGCGTACGATCACGGCCTGGAAGCGAGCGAAAGCAAGACCAAACGGCAAACCTCGCACTATCTCGCGCGCCGCATCGTATTCACCCAAACCACGCGCGTCGTACGCGCCTAGCCAACTGGAGGCACTCATGGCCAAGCAACCATCAGACACTCAGCCGATCCGGCGCAGCCAGACAGGCCGCTGCATCGATACCACGGCGGCACCCGAGGTGGCAGGCCGCGCAGAGGTGATGCGCCGACGCGCCGAAGAAAAGCCCAAACCCACAATCACCCCGCAGGCGCCAGCCAAAGCGTAACGCTGGCCGGCACCATCAACCCTGAGACCAGGAGACACCCATGGCAGAAGTCCATCGCAAGCTGCTCTATTTCAACAAGGAGTCCCTCTACGGCACGGCGGCCACGCTCGAACAGGCGATCCCTTGCCGCGTGCGGGACTACAACCCGTGGGTCGCCAACATGCGCCAGAAAGCGAATGTGCAGAACCACGCCGGCGCGCAGAGGGCGAACACGCTCGACAATTTTTTCTCGATCACCATCGAGGTCGATCTGGCGGGCTCCGGTACCGCCGGCACCAAGCCGCTGTATTCGGCGCTATTCGAGGCCTGCAAACGGTCGGTGGTTGATGATGCCGAGGCCCACGACACCACGGTGGCGCTCAACGATGCCGGTACCAGCTCCGGCACACTCGGCCTGCACGTCGACAACTTCTTGTTCAAAGCGGTGGGTGTGCGCGGTAACGCGAGTTTCCAGTACCAGGCTGGCGCCATGCCCATGCTGGTGTGTGATCTGTGGGGCATTCCGCTCTCGCCCAGCAACACCGCCATGCCCGCCATTCCCGACTTGACGGGATTCCTAGAGCCGGTATCGATCAACAACGTCAATTCGGACATCACCATCTTCGGTTACCAGGGCGTGCTCAACTCGCTCACCCTGAATGATGGCCACGAGATCGTCCGCCGCGACAAGCCGAACGACAAAGGCGTGTATCTGCGTAACCGTATTGGGGCGGGCTCCATCGAGTTCGAGCTGCCGGGTATTTCGGCCAAGGATTTCTTCGGTGAAATACGTGGTGACAAGAGCGGTGCCATCGAGATCGTTATCGGGACCGTGGCGGGGAACATCATCACGCACACCGCGCCGAACGTGCAGCTCACCAACCCAAGACTTACCGAGGTCGACGGCGCTTTGCACGTATCAACCGACATTATCAACATGCCGACCGCCGGCGCGAAGGACGACGAGTCCACTCTCGTGTTCAGTTGATCGGCCACCAGGAGACATCCATGCAAAACGGGTTGAAGCTGCGCCTTAGCGGCACCAACGAGTTCGAAACGCGCGTCACGGTCAAAACGCCGGTGGACAGCGGCGAGGTCGAGTGGTCGTTCAAGGCGCGGTTCCAGATTCTGACCGACGATCTGATCAAGCAGGGCAAGGTCAACATCATCACGGACGCGCTGCTCGGCGTCAGTGACTTCGAAGGCATCGAAATTCCTGACGGCGTAACCCCTGCGGAATTGTTGGCCCTGGTTCGGGGCCGGCCCGACGCCTGTCCTGCCATCCTCAACAGGTACCGCGCCGACGTTGTAAAAAAGAACCAAGGGTCCAGCTTGCTGATCTAGGGCGCTTCCTGGCCGGCGGTAAGCGGCAGAGCTCGCGCGAGATGGAAAAGGATCTCGCGTTCTTCGGAGCGTCCTCCGCTCAGCTGCCGGCCTGGCTGCGCAACGAGCCAGACGAACAAGAGTTCACGGTCTACGCCGTCAACGTGCCGGCATGGACGTTGTTTGCCAGGATGGGCACGCAGTGGCGGCACGACGGCTGGCAGCGGTCAGGTCTTGATTACAACGTATTGTTCCAAATCATGGACCGCCAGGGATTGGATCATGCCGAACAGCTGCTGCGTCTGGATCAGGTATCGATTATTGAGCA
>DATMFX010000329.1:0-3073 GCA_035555995.1 Hyphomicrobiales bacterium
GCAGTCGCTTGGCCGGATAGGCCTTCGGGGGACGTCGTAGGGCCAGGGATGGCCCGGAGCCGAGCGCCACAGGGATGTGCTTGCAGCGTGCCCCCGAAGGCCTATCCGGCCAAGCGACTGCAACAGATTAGATACGGGCCACTATCACAACGAAGCGAACCACTATCACAATGATATGGACCTCTATGGCAATGAAACCTCACTCTTCCGTTTTATATTTGTACTCGCACAAATCCTCGATCACGCAGCTGCCGCAGCGGGGTTTGCGTGCCAGGCACGTGTAGCGGCCGTGCAGGATCAGCCAGTGGTGGGCGTCGAGCAGAAATTCGTCCGGCACGACTTTCATCAGTTTTTTTTCCACTTCCAGTACGTTCTTGCCCGGCGCCAGTCCGGTGCGGTTGCTCACGCGGAAGATGTGGGTGTCCACCGCCATGGCCTTTTGCTTGAACGCCGTGTTCAGAATCACGTTCGCCGTCTTGCGTCCCACGCCGGGCAACGCCTCCAATTCCTCGCGCGTCTGCGGCACCTTGGAATCGTGTTCGTCCATCAGAATCTTGCAAGTCTTGATCACGTTCTCCGCCTTGGTGTTGAAAAGGCCGATCGTCTTGATGAATGTCTTCAGCTTGGTCACGCCCAGCTTGTGAATGGCTTCCGGCGTGTTGGCCACGGGGAACAGTTTCGCGGTGGCCTTGTTGACGCTCACGTCGGTGGCCTGTGCCGACAGCATCACGGCGATCAGCAGTTCGAAGGGAGTGCTGTAGACCAGTTCGGTGGTGGGGGTGGGGTTGGCGGCGCGCAGGCGCTCGAAGATTTGGGTGCGTTTGGTTTGGTTCATGCTACACCTGTCCGGTAACGCGCACGCGCCGGCTGCCGGTGGCTTCGCCCGGTAGTTCTGGCAGCACTTTGCGTTGGTGGTGGTCGATACAGTTTTTCAGGGCGATCAGGAGACCCAGCAGCAGGAAAGCGCCGGGGGGCTGTTGGGCCAGCGGCAGCGGGGCGCTGTCGAAGATGTTCAACTGCCAGTTGTCGGCAAATGGCAGCAGCAGGGTCATGTCGGCAAAGAGATGGCCGGTGCCGAGCAGTTCGCGTATCAGGCCAAGCGTCAGCAACACGGCGGCGAAGCCGAGGCCCATGTGCAGACCGTCGCGCACGGAGGCGAGTGGGCCGTGCTGGCTGGCAAAGGTGTGGGCGCGGCCGACGATGATGCAGTTGCTCACGATCAGTGGCACGAAAATGCCGAGCTTCTGGTACAGCGTGTAGGCCTGCGCCTGCATCGCCAGTTCCACGCCGGTGGTGAAGGCGCCGATGATCAGCACGAACGCCGGCAGGCGGATGGCAGCGGTAAGTTGATGCCGAAGCAGCGAGATGACGAGATTTGAACCGAGCAGTACCAATAAGGTGGCCAGCCCCAATCCAAGCGCGGTGACGGCGGAGGTGCTGACGGCAAGCAGCGGGCACAGGCCAAGCAGTTGCACCAGGGCGGGATTGTTGCGCCAGAGGCCGGCGCTGTCGGCACTTTTGGCATGGTCGGGTGTGTTCATGGCGAAACCTCCGGGGCGGGCAGGGCAAGCAGCGCTTCGCGGTTGCGTGCGAAAAACTGCAGCGCGCGCTGTACCGCATTCACCACGGCGCGTGGCGTGATGGTGGCGCCGACGAACTGGTCGAACTCGCCGCCGTCGCGCTTGACGCGCCATAGTACCGGGTCGGTATTGTCGAGCGAGCGGTTGTCGAAGCTGAGTATCCAGCGGGATCTGTCCAGTTCGATCTGGCCGCCCATGTCCGGCGTTTCGCGATGCTCCGTCACGCGCACGCCGGTGATCACGCCCTCGCGGTCGAGGCCCACCAGCATCACGATGGGGCCGTTGAAGCCCTCGGCGGTTTCGAAGGGCAGGATCACGCCGCTGGTCCGGCCGTCGCGTCTCGCGATGTAACCCGCGCGCGCCTGGCGCAGGCCAAGCAGTTCCTGGTCGATGAAATGTGGTGCGGCGGGATCGAGCATGAAGCGATCGGCCAGGAGATCATTGTCGTGATTGGTGGGCGGCAATACCGCGGCAAGCGCGGCGCGCTCCACGGCTTGCTGCTGCGCGGCGATGTTGTCACGTAAGTGTTGTGCAAGCAGCGCTAATACCAATGCGATGAGCAGTGCCAGGGTTCCGAGGCGCAGGCCGGGATGGCGCAGCGGCGATGTGCCGGCGGTCTGTGTAGCGCGCGCTTCGTCATGCCCGTTCATTGGCGGTGTCCGAAAGTGCGCGGGCGGGTGTAGTTGTCGATCAGCGGCACGGCCAGGTTGCCGAGCAGCACGGCAAAGGCCACGCCGTCGGGATAGCTGCCCCAACTGCGGATGATGAACACCAGCGAGCCGATCAGGGCGCCGTAGATCAGGCGCCCGCGTGGCGTGGTGGAGGCGGTGACGGGATCGGTGGCGATGAAAAAGGCGCCAAGCATCGTGGCGCCGCTGCCCAGGTGCAACAGCGGCGAGCCTTCGCTGCTGGAGGAACCGCCGTCCCAGAACAACAGCGCCCAGAGGCTCAGCGCGCCGAGAAAGGCGACGGGAATGCGCCAGCTGATAAGACGCTTGTGCAGCAGCCAGACGCCGCCAAGCAGAAAGCCCGCGTTGATCCATTCCCACCCCCGCGCGGCAAAGCTGCCGGCGGCGGGCGAATTTGCCAGAAATTCGCTGACCAGTTGCGCGCCGCGCTGCTGCTGGAAACTGTTCAGCAGCGTGGCGCCGGTGTAGGCGTCCACACCGGCGAGCGGTTCGATGCCGGCGAACATCCTGAGGCTGTCGCCAAAGGAGGGCAGTGTGTTGCCGTCCCCCGCCGGCAGCGGCCAACTGCTCATCTGCAACGGGAACGACACCACCAACACGGCGTAGCCCACCATGGCGGGATTGAAGATGTTGTAGCCGAGCCCGCCGAAGAGCTGCTTGCCCACCAGAATGGCGAAGGCGATACCGGTCAGTCCCACCCACCAGGGCGCGTTGGCGGGCAATGCTGCGGCAAGCAACAGCGCGGTGAGCAGCGCCGTGCAATCGCGCAACTGCGGCAACACGTCGCGCCCGCGCAATCGCAGC
>DATMFX010000330.1:0-5508 GCA_035555995.1 Hyphomicrobiales bacterium
CGTCGAGCGCGAAGCAGCAGCCGTATTCCCTGAGGCGGCTCATGAAGCGCGTGGCGCTGCTGAGATTGGCGATCGCCGCGGTTTCGGTAATCTCGAAGCAGATCTTGTTGGCCGGCACGCGCGACTCCGCCAGGATCGCGATGACCTCATTCTGGAACATTTCATCGCTTATGGTCTGCCCCGACAGGTTGACCGAGCAGAGCCGCAGCCGGCTGGTGGCGGTAGGGTTGCGCGCCAGCCATTCGAAGATGCGCATGATCACCCAGCGGTCTATTTTCGAGGCCAGCGCATAGCGCTCGGCCGCCGGCAGGAATTCGCCCGGCATGATCAGTTCGTCGTTCTCGTCGCGCATGCGCAAGAGCACTTCGAAGTGATCCTCGGCGGTCTGGGTAAGCGGCGAATCGGGCCGGTTGATCTCGGCGATTTCCTGCTGCCACAGTTCCAGGCGGTCATTGTCGAGCGCATTATGGATGCGCGCCACCCAGCGCATTTCCACATGGCGCAGCGCCAGTTCCGCGTCGTCGAAGCGGAACACATGCACGCGGTTGCGCCCGGCTTCCTTGGCGGCGTAGCAGGCGGCATCGGCGCGGCGCAGCACTTCGGAAATGCTTTCGGCTTCCTGGATGATCTGGGTGATGCCGATGCTCACGCCCACCGTGAACACGTTGCCCTGCCACACGAAGCGGAAATCCTCCACGCGCAGCCGCACGTTGTTGGCCACCTTTTCCGCGTTGGCCAGCGAACAGTTTTCCAGCAGGATGGCAAACTCGTCGCCGCCGAGGCGGGCAAGGGTGTCGTCGCGCCGCACGCAGCGGTAGATTTCCTGCGCCAATTGCCGGAGCAGTTCGTCGCCGGCCATGTGACCGCAGGTGTCGTTGATGACCTTGAACTGGTCCAGATCCAGGTAGCACAGCACGTTTTCGGTGTGGTGCACGCGCGCCAGTTCGATCACTTCCTGCAGGCGATCCTCGAATTCGCGGCGGTTCACCAGGCCCGTGAGGTCATCGTAGGCGGCCTGGTAGCTGAGCTGGTTGGACAGCTCGCGCGCTTCGGTGATGTCCATGAGCGTCAGGCACTGGAGGCAATCGCCGGCAAAGGTGAAGCGGCTGGTGTTCACCGACACCCACAGCAGGTGGCCGCCAAGACGCAGCATCAGCTCGTGATTGTTCAGCTCGCGCGGCTGGGCAAGCTGCTCGATCACCGCATCATTCACCCAGACTTCGCGCAACAGAGCCTGCAGTGTCATTCCCTGCAGCGCGGCCTGGTCGCGGGCGAACATCTGCGCGGCGCGCACGTTGACGTAGCGCAGCTGTCCGCCGCCGTCGTCGCAGATCATCAACGCCACCGGCAGCGCGTCGGCAATGTGCCTGAACGCGGCTTCGTCGGTGGGCAGAAGCGACAGGAATTCGTTGTGCGCGGTAGCGGTCATAGGCGCCCTAGTTTACTCGCACTCGCAAGCCCGCGCCGTGCCGCCAGGCGGCAAGTTCTCAAAGATGCGCCTGGATGAAACGGGAAACGTCCTCGAGCTCTTCCCCGCACACCTCGTGCGCCATGAAATAGCTGCGCATTTCGGGGTGCAGCCCAAGGCGCTCGAGATAGCGCCGGCTGTTCATGCCCATGGTGACCGGCAGGATGGGATCGTTGGTGCCGTGGCACAGCAGCACGGGCAGCCCCGCGTTGGCCGGATGCACGGCGATGGTGTCGTGGGTGGGGAAATAGGTAGACAGCGCCAACAGGCCCGCCAGCGGCTTGTCATAGGTAAGCGCCGCCTGGAAATTGACCGCCCCGCCCTGGGAAAAACCCGCCAGCAGGATGCGTTCGCTGGGAATGCCGCGCTCGATCTCGCGATCGATCAGCTGGTGCACCGCCACGGCGGACGCCAACAACTGCGGCGCATTGAACTTGCGCTCTTCGCCGAAAGCGATGATGTCGAACCAGGCCGGCATCACATGGCCGTTGTTGGCGGTTACCGGCAGGCTCGGGGCATGCGGAAACACGAAGCGGATCGCCGGGTGGCGCGGCAGCCGCAGCAGCGGAATGAGCGGCACGAAATCGTTGCCGTCGGCGCCAAGGCCGTGCAGCCAGATCACGCTGGCTTCGGGAGCATCGGCGGGGTGCAGTTCTTCGCAGGGGAGGTAGTCGGCCACGCAGGTTCTCTCTATCAGGCCGCGGCGCCCTATCAGGCCACGGCGTCCCGCCGGGTGGCGGGAGCGAAACGCTGGTCGAGATACTGGATGATTTGCTGCGGCTCGTCCAGCCACAGCACCTGCGAACCCTGCTCGATGCGCAAGCACGGCGCATGCAGCCGGCCGCACTGCGCCAGCAGTTCGTCGCGATACACCTGGCACTTGCGGATGTCGCAGTACTGGATGCCGAGATCGAGCCGGTGCAGATGGCGCCACAGCAGGAGCGAATTGGGGCAGCCGCGATAGTCGTACAGGCGCAGATTCCTGACTTCCTGGGCGATGAGGCGGCGATCCTGTTCGCTGCGGGCGATGGGCTGCGGACGAAACAGCCAGTCCAGGCAAATCACTGCCATGCCGACACAGCGGCGTACCAACTTGAGCATAAACAAGGTGTTGACGAGGGAAGGTAACGGTGGGGGTGCGAAAAGTGGCGCGCATTATGCCCATCGCGCCCTGTCCTGTCGATAGCGCAGACGCAGGAGTACAATCCTGGGTTTTGGAGCAATTCCGCCCCACCGCAGCAAAAGGAGCCTTCCATGTCCACCGCCGTGTGGTTTCCAAAGCGCTGGCCCGCCAGCGATTCCAGCGTGATCCAGCTTTATTCCATGGCCACGCCGAACGGCCAGAAAGCCGGTATTTGCCTCGAGGAAACCGGCCTTTCCTACGAACCGCATCTGATCAACATCACCAAGGACGATCAGCTTGACCCCGACTTTCTGCGCATCAGCCCGAACAACAAGATTCCGGCCATCATCGATCCCAACGGCCCCGAGGGCGAGCCGATCCACCTGATGGAAAGCATCGTGATCCTGCAGTATCTGGCCGACAAAAGCGGCAAATTCTTCCCCACCACCTATCGCGCGCGCCTCGAAGCGCAGCAATGGCTGGCGTTCCAGGTGGGGCACGTGGGTCCCATGTTCGGCCAGTTCGGCCACTTTCACGTGTACAACAAGGAGCAGACCGGCGGCTACGGCGACACCCGCTACAGTGCCGAGACCCGCCGCCTGCTCGGCGTGCTGAACACGCGCCTGAGCGACCACGAATATCTCATCGGCGACTACAGCATCGTGGACATGGCCACCTGCCCCTGGGTGGAATGCCTGGCCGGCTTCTACAACGCCTGGGAACACCTGCACATGGGCGAATTCGAGCACGTGGAACGCTGGCGCAAGCAGGTTTCGCAGCGGCCGGCGTATCAGCGCGGCATTCTGGTGTGCAAACCCAACTGAAAGGTAAAAATCCGCCGCTTTGTCCGTGGGGTGCTATACGCCCTGTTCCAACAGCCACTTTTTCAGCTGCGTGAGCGGCAGGGCGCCGGAAAGCCGGGCGATTTCGCGGCCGTCGCGAAACAGCAGCAGGGTGGGAATGGAACGGATGCCCCACAGCGCGGCGGTCTGCTGTTCCGCCTCGGTATCGAGCTTGGCCAGGCGCAGGCGCGGTTCCAGCTCGCGCGCGGCCTGTTCGAATACCGGCGCGAAGCTGCGGCAGGGGCCGCACCAGGGCGCCCAACAGTCCACCAGCAGCGGAACGCCGGTGTTCTGCAGCACCTGCACCACGTTGTCGACTGTGAGCACCAGCGGCGTGCCGGCAAACAGCGGCTGTTTGCAGCGGCCGCAGCGCGGGCCATCGCCCAGGCGCTGAGCCGGAATGCGGTTGGGGGTATCGCAGTTTCCGCACGTGAGATTGATCGTTTCCATGACGGCCTCCACCTGAGCGCTGGGCGCGATGATAGCAAAGCGTTTCCAACCGCAACTGTCGAGGCAATCACGGACCGGCGGTTCCGCTACCCGCCCGCGCACCGCATAATGCGCACCCTTTGTACGTCCTGAAGCAGAAATCCCGAACCCACAGCGCGACGGAATCGAAAGTCCCCACCTTGCCATGGCCGCTCCCACCCTGCCCATCCACGCCATACTGCCCGCGCTTTGTGATGCATTGGCCACACGCACCCGGGTGGTATTGCAGGCACCGCCCGGAGCCGGCAAGACCACCCAGGTGCCGCTGGCACTGCTTAGCCAGCCCTGGTGCGCCGGCCGCAGGATATTGATGCTGGAACCACGCCGCGTGGCCGCCCGCGCCGCCGCCACCTTCATGGCGCGCCAGCTTGGCGAGGAAGTGGGCCTTACCGTGGGCTACCGTATCCGCTTCGAAAGCCGCGTCAGCGCCGCCACCCGCGTCGAAGTGGTCACCGAAGGCATTCTTACCCGCCTGATCCAGGACGATCCGCTGCTCGACGGCGTGGCGGCGATATTGTTCGACGAATTCCACGAACGCCACCTGCCGGGCGATCTGGGCCTGGCGCTGGCGCTCGACGTGCAGGGGTCCTTGCGCGAGGACCTGCGGCTGGTGGTGATGTCCGCCACGCTCGACGGCGCCGCGCTTGCCGCCTGGCTCGACGCCGCGCTGCTGAGCAGCGAAGGGCGTTCGTATCCGGTGGAAATCCGCCATTTTCCCGCGCGGCGCGACGAAACGCCGCCGCTGCAGCTGCGGCGCTGTCTCGATCAGGCGCTTGCCGAACAGGAAGGCGACGTGCTGGTATTCCTGCCCGGACAGCGCGAAATCGCCCAGGCGCAAACCCTGCTGGAAGAACCGGCCTACACCACACTGTCCATTCTGGCGCTGCACGGCGAACTGCCGGTGGAACGGCAAAGCGCGGCGCTGGCGCCCGATCCCGACGGCCGCCGCAGAGTAGTGCTGGCCACCAACCTGGCCGAATCGTCGCTTACGCTGCCCGGCGTGCGCGTGGTGATCGATTCCGGCCTGGCGCGCGAACCGCGCTTCGATCCCAATTCCGGCTTTTCGCGCCTGCGCACGGTGACCATCTCGCAAGCATCCGCCGACCAGCGCAGCGGCCGCGCGGGACGCGTGGCGCCGGGCCTGTGCTACCGGCTTTGGCCACGCGAACAGCGCCTGGACGCGGCGCGCACGCCGGAAATCGTCAACGTGGACCTGGCTGCGCTGGCGCTGGAACTGGCGGCCTGGGGCAGCAGCGATCTACGTTTCGTCGATCCGCCGCCACCCGGCACCCTGGCCGCGGCGCGCGAGCTGCTGCTGCAGCTCGGCGCGTTCGATGCGCGCCTGCGGCTCACTGCGCTTGGCCAACGCATGCTGCGCCTGGGCACGCATCCGCGTCTTGCCGCCATGCTGTTGGCGCCAACGAGCGGCCCCGCCAAAGCCCTGGCCTGCGATCTGGCAGCACTGATCGAAGCGCGCGATCCGCTCAAGGGCTATCGCGGCGACGACTGGCACAGCCGCCACGCCGCGCTGCTTGCTCTGCGCGCCAAGGGCGCCGCCACCCCGCCCAATGCCTCGCGCAACGCGC
>DATMFX010000331.1:0-7420 GCA_035555995.1 Hyphomicrobiales bacterium
ACCCATAGCGAATGTATGACCTGCGCCCCCGGCAATCTCATGCGCCCGGTAGGCGTATTGCATTTCTGTGGCGACCTATATAGATGACGCCTGTACGTATTCGTCAGTCCTGGGGACTCATTCAGCGGTCCCCCGGTAGACGACGTTGGCCTTCTCGATCAGTTCGAGCGGAAAACTGATCTTGTCTTCTCCCACGATCAACGCGACTTCGTCCTCGCCCACTTCCGCCAGCACGCCGCCGTAATGGCGCCGCCCTTCGAAGTTCTGGCGCAGACGCAACTTCAATTCCGTGCCGAGGTACTGCCGGTACTGCTCGAGCGTGAACAGCATGCGCTCGACGCCGGGCGAGGAAACCTCCAGGGTGTATTCCTCCTTGATCGGATCCTCGACATCGAGAATGGCACTGATCTGGCGGCTTGCCTCCGCGCAATCCTCGATGTCCACGCCGTCTTGCGGCTTTTCGATGTAGACCCGCAGCAGGGTGTGCCTGCCCTGCCCGAGGTATTCGATACCCCACAGTTGCAATCCCAGCGCCGCGAGCACGGGTTCGATCATGGCGGCTATCTGTTCGGCTCTCGCCGTCATTGCTGTTCCGCTCGCGCAGTCATGTTTGATCCACAAATAAAAAATGGGCACCAGGCCCACTTTCGTTACTGCTTGTCGAAATATGAAGGCCGCCACCGCACTCGTCGCGCATTGCGTCCCTGGAACCCGCAGCCGCCTGCGCGCCATCATGCCAGTACGGCATGCCCGATTGCCAGTTACGAAAAAGCCCCTTGAAGGGGCTTTCCAGTACCGATACAACTGTCTGCTGAAATGGTAGCGGGGGCAGGATTTGAACCTACGACCTTCGGGTTATGAGCCCGACGAGCTGCCAGACTGCTCCACCCCGCAACAATTCAGCCAGTTCCAACAAGGGCGCAAATTATAGGTGCGAAACCCTAATTGGTCAACCACAAACCCTTTGAATTTATGGCATTTCAGTATGGTGCCCAAGGCCGGACTTGAACCGGCATGACCGAAGTCACTACCCCCTCAAGATAGCGTGTCTACCAATTTCACCACTTGGGCAAGGGGATGCGGATTATGCGTTTACTGAGGCGCTTCCTCAAGCGCATTTTCCACTTCTTCGTCGGCCTGTGGCGCGGCGCCTTCCGCTTCGCTCGCAGCACCTTCCTGCGCGGCGGCGGCGTCGATCACGCCCTGCACGGCCTGGTCCAGTTGCTCGTCCGCTGGCGCGGCCGGCGCGGGTGCGGCATTGCCGGTTACCGGCACGTCGGAATCTGCGGGCGCCGGCGGCGGCGCCACGTTCTGCAACTGGTTGGCGTTGCGGATGAGCTGACCTTCGTCGATGCCGCTGTTGGCCTGTTCGCGCGCGATCAACGCCAGCGAGAGACTGGTGGCGAAGAACACCACGGTGAGCCAAGTGGTGGATTTGGTGAGCACGTTGCCGGTGCCCACGCTGCCGAAAATCGTTTGCGAGGCACCGCCGCCGAAGGCGGCCCCCACGTCGGCGCCCTTGCCCTGCTGGATCAGTACCAGCCCGGTGATTGCCAGGGCCGCCAGCACGTGCACGATGATGAGAAAAGATTCCATGTCGCTTTCGCTTTGCTGAACTTCACGTTGCTAAAAATGGTGATGGATGCACGTGGCCTCCACACCGATCACTGTCCGGCGGATATTGCCGCCGCCCTGCAGATTGCCACGAATTCCTGCGCCACCAGAGAGGCGCCGCCCACCAACGCACCGTCAATGGCGGGCATGGCGAAAAGGCCCTGCGCATTGGCGGCGTTGACACTGCCGCCATAGAGCACGCGCGGCAGATGCGCTGCCTCGAGGCCCGCTTCCATCAGGTAGCGGCCGATCGCGGCATGTGCTTCCTGCGCCTGTTCCGGCGTGGCGGTGTTGCCGGTGCCTATCGCCCACACGGGCTCGTAGGCCAGCACCAGTTCGCCAAAGGCGGCAATGCCGCAATGGTCCACGACGCTGCCCAGCTGGCGTTCGAGCACTTCGCACCATTTGCCGGCGTCGCGCTCCTGGGCGCTTTCGCCGACGCAGAGTATGGGGATGAGCCCATTACGCAATGCGGCAGCCACGCGCTGCGCCACATCCACATCGGTTTCACCGCCGCAGCGCCGTTCTGAGTGGCCGACGATGACGTAGCGGCAACCGACGTCCTTGAGCATGGCACCGGATACTTCGCCGGTATGCGCGCCACAATCGTCCATATGGAGGTTCTGGCCGCCCAATGCAAGCGGGGTGCCGGCCAGTGCCTGTGCGACCTGCGCCAGATAAGGGCTGGCGGGGCACAGGGCGATGTCGGCATTTATCGCGGCGATTCCCGCGTCTACCAGGGTGCGTACGAGAACGTCGGCCTGTTCACGGCTGCCGTTCATTTTCCAATTGGCCGCCACCAGGTATCGCTTTGTTACCAAACCCGCCTACCCCCGAAAAAAGGCTGGCAAGTCTAACGGAGATATGGGGGGCAGGCAACCTGGGGCTTTGTGGAGGGGAGCCTAACAGATCGGTGGCAAGCAGTCGGTGCGCGGCCCTGCACGCTCCACTTCCGCCCCGTCAGGCACAAGCGCGGCGCTGCGGAACTCGCCGCTGCGCGGCTCAGACAGTCCTCGCTTGTTTCCGCGCTTGCGCCCGACGGGAAAGCGCTCCAACGTTCCGCGAGCAGGGCCGCGCACCGACTGCTGTCAATATCCGCTGAACATTCTCGGGGGCGTCAAGCGCAAGCGGCGGCCACGACTTCGGAGAGTTGTTGCGCCATCTGGCCGACCAGGACGGCGTCCTGGCCTTCGACCATGACGCGGATCACGGGTTCGGTGCCGGAGGGGCGGAGCAGGACGCGGCCTTTGCCGGCCAGTTGGGCTTCGGCTTCGGCCACGGCGCCGTCGATGGTGGGATTGCCGCCGAGTTTGTCACGGTCGGCCACTTTGACGTTGATCATTTTCTGCGGGAACTTGGCCATGCCCTGCTTGAGTTCGTGCAGGGAGCGGCCCGAGGCCTGCAGCGCGGCGAGTACCTGCAGGGCGGAGACGATACCGTCGCCGGTGCTGGTGGCGTCGAGGCAGATGAGGTGGCCGGAGGATTCGCCGCCGAACAGCCAGCCGCGGTTGAGCAGTTCCGCCATGACGTAGCGGTCGCCCACCCTGCTGCGCGCGAAGGGAATGCCAGCGCTTTGCAGGGCGAGTTCGAGGCCGAAATTGCTCATCTGGGTGCCCACCACGCCACCGCCGAGCAGGTTCCGTTCGCGTTTGTGGCGCACGATGATGTAGAGCAGTTCGTCGCCGTCCACCTCGGCGCCGGTGTGGTCGACCATGATCACGCGGTCGCCGTCGCCATCGAAGGCGATGCCGATGTCGGCCTGCACCCGCAGCACTTCCTGCTTGAGGCGCGCGGTGTGGGTGGAGCCGCATTCGGCGTTGATGTTGAGGCCGTTGGGCTGGTTGCCGATCACGCTCACCTGGGCACCGAGTTCGGAGATGACGCTTGGGGCGACGTGATAGGTGGCGCCGTGGGCGCAGTCGAGTACGACTTTCAGGCCGCTGAGTTTTTTGGGGTATTTGTAGGTGCTTTTGCAGAATTCAATGTAGCGGCCGGCGGCATCGACGATGCGCGATACCTTGCCGATGCTGTCGGACGGCACCACGGTGAAGTCCTGTTCCATGACCGCTTCGATGGCTTCCTCGACTTCGTCCGCCAGCTTGGTGCCCTGCGATGAGAAGAACTTGATGCCGTTGTCTTGATGCGGGTTGTGCGAGGCGCTGATGACGATGCCGGCCTCGGCGCCGAAGGTGTGGGTCAGGTAGGCCACGGCGGGCGTGGGCATCGGGCCAAGCATGTTGATGTCGACCCCGGCCGAAGCCAGCCCGGCTTCCAGTGCGGCTTCGAACATGTAGCCGGAAATGCGCGTGTCCTTGCCGATCAGCACCTTGCATTTGCCCTGCTTGCCGAACACGCGGCCGGCCGCCCAGCCCAGCTTGAGCATGAAGTCGGGCGTGATGGGATAGGTGCCTACCGCGCCGCGGATACCGTCCGTTCCAAAGTACTTCTTCACGAGATTCTCCAGGCTTGCCCGGCCTTGTCGGGGCGCATTGGTGCGCGGTGGGGCGTTCGGGCTAGTCGATGAGGGCAACGCGGCGCCAGAGTTTGAGCGCGTCGGTGGTGGCGGCCACATCGTGGGTCCGGATTATCCACGCTCCCTTGTCGACGGCAATAAGCGCCGCCGCCAAACCGGCGAATACCCGGTCTTTTGCAGGTTTTCCGGTAATCTGGCCCAGCATGCCCTTGCGCGACATGCCCACCAGCAGGGGATAGGGCTGCTGTGCCAGCGTGTTCAGTTGCTTGAGCAGGCGCAGGTTGTGTTCGAGGGTTTTGCCGAAGCCGAAACCGGGGTCGAGCAGAATACGTTCGCGTGCGATGCCGGCCTGTTCGCAAGCGCGTGCGCGCTCCAGGAGAAATGCGGTCACTTCACCCACCACGTCCTCGTAGTGGGGGGCCAACTGCATGGTCTGCGGTTGCCCTTGCATGTGCATCAGGCAGACGGCGATATCGCTGTCGCGCGCGGCCTGCATGGCCCCTTCCCGGCCAAGCGCACGCACGTCGTTGACCAGGCCCGCGCCAAGGCGTGCGCCTTCGCGCATGAGGGCGGGGCTGCTGGTGTCGAGCGAATAGACCACGTCGAGCCGGGCACGCAAATGTTCGAGCACCGGCAATACCCGATCCATTTCCTCCTGCTCGCCCACCGGCTGCGCACCGGGGCGGGTGGATTCGGCGCCAAGGTCGAGCAGGCTGGCACCGGCTTCCACCATGGCAACGGCGCGTTCGAGTACGGCGTCCAGGTGGGGTTTGCCGCTGTTCAGCAGTTCCCCGCCATCGGAAAAGGAATCCACGGTGAGGTTGAGGATGCCCATGACCTGGGGTTCGGACAGCGGGAGAGACTTGGCGCCGAAGTGGAAGTGGGAGGCGGTGGTCACTGAAGGATTCCTAATAAAAAGGGCTCCGAAGAGCCCTTTACACCGAAACCGGGCGGCACGCTCAGTGTTCGCCCGCCGGCATGCCCACCGTGGGATTTACCTTGGGATCGCTTTCGCTGTCAGCCGCCGGACGGCCCGACCGGAAATCGTCGTCGTACCAGTCGGCGGGCTGGCGCGGCTTGCGGCCGGCCATGATGTCCTCGATCTGACCCGCATCGATGGTTTCGTACTCCATCAGGGCATCCTTCATCGCTTCCAGCTTGTCGCGGTTGTCTTCCAGAATCTGCTTGGCGCGCCCGTAGCAGGTGTCGATGATACTGCGCACCTCTTCGTCGATGGCGCGCTGCGTTTCGCCCGACAGTACCTTGCCGTTGCCGCCCATGCCGCTGCGACCCAGGAATACTTCCTCCTGGTCGTCGTCGTACTGCAGCGGCCCCAGGCGCTCGGACAGGCCCCATTTCTTGACCATGTTCTGCGCCATCTGCGTGGCACGCTGGATGTCGTTGGACGCACCGGTGGTGACGCCATCGGCGCCAAGCGTCATTTCCTCGGCGATGCGGCCGCCGTACAGGCTGCAGATCTTGCTGAGGATGCTCTGCTTGCTGTGGCTGTAGCGGTCTTCCTCGGGCAGGAACATGGTGACGCCAAGCGCGCGGCCGCGTGGAATGATGCTGACCTTGTACACCGGGTCATGCTCCGGCACCAGGCGGCCCACGATGGCGTGGCCGGCCTCGTGGTAGGCGGTGTTGATCTTTTCCTTGTCGGACATGACCATGGTGCGGCGCTCGGCGCCCATCATGATCTTGTCCTTGGCCTTTTCGAATTCCTCCATGGTGACCCGCTGCTTGCCGGAGCGCGCTGCGAACAGCGCGGCCTCGTTCACCAGGTTGGCAAGATCCGCACCGGAGAAACCTGGCGTGGCGCGGGCGAGCACGGATTCCTTGACGCCTTCGGAGAGCGGCACCTTGCGCATGTGGACTTTCAGTATCTGTTCGCGGCCGCGGATGTCCGGCAGGCCCACCACCACCTGGCGGTCGAAACGGCCCGGGCGCAGCAGCGCGGGATCGAGCACGTCGGGACGGTTGGTGGCGGCGATGACGATGACGCCGTCGTTGCCTTCGAAGCCGTCCATTTCCACCAGCAGCTGGTTGAGCGTCTGTTCGCGTTCATCGTGCCCGCCGCCCACGCCGGCGCCACGGTGGCGACCCACGGCGTCGATCTCGTCGATGAAGATGATGCAGGGGCTCTGTTTCTTGGCCTGGTCGAACATGTCGCGCACGCGGGACGCGCCCACGCCGACGAACATTTCCACGAAGTCGGAACCGGAAATCGAGAAGAACGGCACCTTGGCCTCGCCGGCGATGGCCTTGGCGAGCAGGGTTTTACCGGTACCCGGCTGGCCCACCATCAGCACGCCGCGCGGAATGCGGCCGCCCAGGCGCTGGAATTTGTCGGGCTCGCGCAGGAAATCCACCAGTTCCTTGACGTCTTCCTTGGCTTCGTCGACGCCGGCGACGTCGGCAAAGGTTACCTTCACCTGGTCTTCGGTGAGCATCTTGGCCTTGCTCTTGCCGAACGCCATTGGCCCGCCCTTGCCGCCCACGCCGCCGCCCTGCATCTGCCGCATGAAGAACATGAACACGGCGATGATGATCAGGATGGGGAAACAGGCCACCAGCAGTTGCATCCAGATGCTCTGCTGTTCCGGTTCGCTGGCCTTGATCTGGACGTTGTGCGCCAGCAGGTCGTCCATCAGCTTGGGATCGTCGAGGTAGGGACGATAGGTGGTGAAATTCTGCCCGTTGACCTTGCGGCCGGCGATGTTCCAGCCGCTGATGGTCACTTCGCTCACCTGCCCCGCCTGGATCTCACGGATGAAGTCGGAGTAGATCAGTTCGTTGGAACTGGAGGGTTGGCTGAAATTCTGGAATACGGTCAGCAGCACGGCGGCGATGACCATCCACAGCAGCAGATTCTTAACCATATCGTTCAAGTGCTTATCCTCATCCGGCAGCCTTGCTGCCATTCAATTCCCAGCGCAGGACAACTTTTGCGTCACGGCTGGATGTGCACCCCGTGGGGTCTGGAGACGATGCGTGCCTCATTCTGGCACGAAAACCGCCCCGAGCCTACCTTGCGCCGTCCGTGCGCTGTCCCGATCCGCGGGCCCGTTCAGCCGCGGTACTGCCGCGCCAGGAGGTAGATTTCCCGTGAACGCGGCCTGGAGGCTTCGGGTTTGCGGCTGAGCACCTGCCCGTATTGCTGCCGCAATGTGGCCAGCAGTTCGGGATAGCCTTCGCCCTGGAACACCTTCATCAGCAGCGAGGCGCCGGGCTTGAGCGTTTGCCTGGCAAAATCCACCGCCAGTTCAATGAGATACATGGCCTTGGGTTGATCGATGTCCTGCATACCACTCATATTGGGCGCCATGTCGG
>DATMFX010000332.1:0-3129 GCA_035555995.1 Hyphomicrobiales bacterium
CCAGGCGCTTGCCGGTGCGCAGGTAGAACGGCACGCCGGACCAGCGCCAGTTGTCGATTTCCACTCTCAGCGCCACGAAGGTTTCGGTGGTGCTGGCGCTGTCGGCGCCGGCTTCCTCGTGATAGCCGCATACCGGCTGCCCCTTGATCGACCCCGCCGTGTATTGCCCGCGCGCCGCGTAGCGGCTGATGTTGTCGCGCGTGATGGGACGCAGCGCCTTGAGCACCTTGAGCTTTTCGCTGCGGATGCTGTCGGCGGAAAGATCCACCGGCGGTTCCATGGCCAGCAGGCACAGAATCTGCAGCATGTGGTTCTGCACCATGTCGCGCATCTGGCCTGCCTTGTCGTAGAACTTCCAGCGGTCTTCGATGCC
Source organism: Hyphomicrobiales bacterium (assembly GCA_035555995.1). Taxonomy (GTDB): domain Bacteria; phylum Pseudomonadota; class Gammaproteobacteria; order Pseudomonadales; family Pseudohongiellaceae; genus CAILUG01. The sequence goes on from DATMFX010000332.1 coordinate 374, forward strand.
GACGCTTTCGGCCACGCTGATCTGCACGTGGTCGATGCAGGTGTTGTCCCAGTTGCTGGTGAAGAGCGCGTTGGCGAAGCGCAGCACCAGCAGGTTGAGCACGGTTTCCTTGCCCAGGTAGTGATCGATGCGATAGATCTGCCGCTCGCTGAAGCAGGTGCCCACGGTGTCGTTCACCTCGCGTGAGCTTTCCAGGTTGTCGCCGATGGGCTTTTCCAGGATCACCTGGCTGTCGGCATGGATCAGGCCCGCCTGGTCGAGGCCGCGGCAGATGGCGTTGTACACGGCGGCCGGCGTGGCGAAATAGAACAGCGTGGGCCGGGCGTTGGTGGCGAACCACGGTTGCAGCGTGGCGTAGGCGGCGGCATCGGCGAATTCCAGGCTCTGGTAGCTGAAGCGCTGCATCAGCCGGCGCATCACGTCCTGATCCATGTCGGTGCCGACGAACTGCACCAGCGCGTTCAGCAGCAGGTTGCGGAAGTCATCGCGGTTCAAGTTACCGTGCGCCAGGCCCAACAGGCGCGTGTCGGGATGCAGCAGTTCCTCCTTGTCCAAGTGGTACAGGGCGGCAAGCAGTTTGCGGCGCGCCAGGTCGCCGGTAATGCCGAAGATGACGAGGTTGCAGGCAGCAGGCTGATTCTGTGATTTCATGCGAGCCTCTTGTCAGGTGCGTGAGTGGTCGCCGTAGCGCAGATCGAGCGTGCAGGGAAAGGCATCGTGCGTCGGCGTGTCCTGCAGCCGCAAGCGCCCCTGCCGGTGTCCCTGCACGGTGAAACGCGCGGTGCGCCGCGCCTCGGCTTCGTTGGCGTTTACCGGAAAGGTATCGTAATTGCGCCCGCCGGGATGCCCCACATGATACTGGCAGCCGCCGAGCGAACGCCGCTGCGCCAGGTCCACCACCTCGAGCGTGAGCGGTGTATGCACGCCGATGGTCGGATGCAAGGCCGACCACGGTGCCCAGGCCTTGTAGCGGACGCCAGCCACGAACTCGCCGTCGCGCGCCGTGGGCTGCAGCGGCACGCGGCGGCCGTTGCAGTAGAGCGCCAGGCGATTGCCCATCACCCCACTCACCATTACCTGCAGGCGTTCCACCGAGGAATCCACGTAGCGCGAGGTGCCCGAGCCGCTGGTTTCCTCGCCGAGCACGTGCCAGGGTTCGACGGCACCGTGCAGGTCGAGCTGCAGGCCGGCCACCTGGCAGCGGCCATAATGCGGAAAGCGGAATTCCTGGAAGGGCAGCAGCCATTCGGGCGCGAAGGCGAAGCCGGCATCGTTGAGATCCTGCACCACCTGACGCCAATCCTGTTCGATGTAATGAGGCAGCATGAAGCGGTCGCGCAGTTGCCCGCCCCAGCGGATCAACGGGCGCGTGTAGGGTGCGTTCCAGAACCAGGCCACCAGCGCGCGCAGCAGCAACAGCTGCACCATGCTCATCTGCCAGTGCGGCGGCATTTCGAAGTTGCGGAATTCCACCAGCCCCAGTCGCCCGGCGCTGCCCTGCGGCGAATACAGCTTATCGATGCAGAATTCGCTGCGGTGGGTGTTGCCGGTCAAGTCCACCAGCAGGTTGCGCAGTATGCGATCCACCAGCCAGGGTTTGTCGCTGGCGTTCTTCGGCAACTGCTGCAGGGCGATCTCGAGTTCGTAGAGGTTGTCGTCGCGCGCTTCGTCCACGCGCGGCGCCTGGCTGGTAGGGCCGATGAACTGGCCCGAGAACAGGTAGGACAGCGCGGGATGGTTCTGCCAGTAGCGCAGCAGGCTGCCCAACAAATCCGGGCGGCGCAAGAACGGGCTTTGCTCGGCGCGCGCCGCGCCCATGGTCACGTGGTTGCCGCCGCCGGTGCCGGTGTGCTTGCCGTCGAGCATGAACTTTTCGGTGCCGAGGCGACACTCGCGCGCGCTGGCGTACAGCGTGGAAACGATGTTGGTGAGCTCACGCCAGTTGGCTGCCGGCTGCACGTTCACTTCGATCACGCCGGGGTCGGGCGTGATCAGCAGTTTGCGCAGGCGCGGATCGCGCGGTGGCTCGTAGCCTTCGATGATCACCGGCTGGCGCAGCGCGGCAGCCACCGCGGCGATGGCCTGGCACAGCTGTACATAGTATTCCAGCCGGCGCAGCGGTGGCATGAAAAGGTACAGGTGGCCGTCGCGCACCTGCACGCAGAGTGCGGTGTGGATGATCCTTTCCATGCGCGTGCGGCGTTTTGCCTTGCCCTTTACGGTGCTTTCCAGCACGGGCGCTTGCAGCGGGCCATGTTCGTTGAAGGGATCGAGTTCGAAATCGTAGTCGCGCGCGATGCGCCAGGGTAGGCTGTCCAGCGGCAGGCGCAGGCCCATGGGTGAATCACCGGGCGTGAGGAACATGCGCTGGCGCCGGAACTGCCAGCGGCTGCTGCGCCAGCTACCGCGTTTTTCCGAACCCGACCAGGCAAGCGGCAGCGCGTAGCCCACCTTGGTGGCGAGCCCGTGGTCGAACACGCGGCGCAGCCGTTCGCGTTCCTGTTCATCCTTGAGTTGGCTGTCACGCACATTGACGTCCACCGGCAGCCTGCCTTCGCGCTGCAGGTAGTAGTCCTGGTCTTCGAAGCCGGCCACCAGATAGCGCGGGTCCAGCTGCAGCGCGTCGCACAATGCCTTGGCGAAGCGCAGGGCCCCCGTGGGTTTGGCCTTGCCGGGTTGCGCCGGCGTATCGAGCAGTGTGGCGTCGGGCCAGAGCGCGGTGCCGTCCTTGCGCCAGAAAATGCCGAGGGCCCAGC